>WJJU01000277.1 GCA_014729595.1 Chitinivibrionales bacterium | reverse complement strand
CACCTATTTCCTTCAAGGTTTTTATCCGTCCGTCGTCGAGCCCGAATCGCATGATGACAATCTGACGCTCTTTCTCATCTAAAGATTCCAGAACCTCTTTTATGTTGGTGCGAAGGCTGTTGAGCGAGACGCGTTGTGACGGACTCTCGGCCTTGGGGTCTTCTATATATTCTCCGATCGTCGCGTTTCCTTCGTGCCCCACTTCCATATCGAGCGATATTGGATCAAGCGAATATTCAAGCGCCATTTGGACTTTTGACAAACTGCAACCCAAGGCTTGTGATATCTCTTCCGCCGTCGGCTCATAGCCGAATTCCATAACGCACTTTCGACAATAACGCATCGTGCGATTAACTATGTCGAGGGTATTGGCGGGTATGCGGATAGTCTTTGATTTATCGTTGATTGCGCGAGAGATAGCCTGCCGAATCCACCAGGTGGCGTACGTGCTAAATTTGTATCCCTTACGGTAGTCGAAATTTTCGACCGCCTTAATCAGGCCGCGGTTTCCTTCCTGTATGAGGTCGATAATCTCCATTCCTTTCAGAACGTACTTCTTGGCGATACTGACCACGAGACGAACGTTCGCTTCGATAATGGCGCATTTGGCCTCGTTGTACATTTCTTCCCAGTAGATGAACTGCTCGTATTCTTTACCGTTTTCTCCATCGACAAGGTGCTTACGGTACTTTTCGAGGATATGCTGAACCTGCTTTGAGTTGAGGCCGAGACTTCGGCACAAACGCAAGGCGTCCATCTCCAGCTCTTTTGCTCGTCCGGCAAGATTGTCGCGTTCGTCACTCTTTCGGGATTTTTGAAGATCTTCGTATAGATGGCGGATGGCGGTATGCTTGCGTTTGATTCGAGATACGGTGCGAATGAATTCGGCTCGAAGGGCTTCGAGGTCATCCGGATCCTGTGAATCATCTTCCTCTAAAGAGAGGACGTCGATACACTGCAGTTCGCCGTGCTTGAATTCGTCCGAAAGCCGGTAGAGACTCTCGAGAACCAGCGGCGAGATGAATGCCATATCGAACAGTTGGCTTTGGGCATACTCCATTTGCTTGGCATATTGGCTCTCCTGACCCCGGGACAGAAGCGGTACCCGGCCAACGCTGTTGAGATACACCCACGTAGGATCCGTGTACCGCGGGCTTCCGCGACGAGTGCCCGGCGGTCGCTTTGAACGACGTTCGACCAGAGAAAGGCGGTCGCGGACGAACGAGTTGACCGTTATGTTTTCGGCAACCAGAAGCTTGTGTGCTTCCTCGCGTTCCTGCGCGGAATCGGTCACCTCGCGAATTTGCGTTTCGGTGACGAAGCCCTGAAGATTAGCTAGTTTTCTGAGCCTATCAAGCTTTTTCTTCATGGAGGGTGCGTTTGAGCCCTTCTTACCTACCATTCCTAATTCAATGCTCCAAGTTGGCGTGAAAGCTCGCTGCGCTCGCCGAGAAGCCGCATGCGAACGTCGGGGTCCGTTTCCCGACGAAGCCGCGCCGTGATTTCGCGCGCTCGGCATGTCAGCGATTTGGAAAGGAGTCTTCGCCCCTTGTGACGCAGATCCTGCTCGGGGCTATCGCTTGCTTCCTCGGCGAGCAACATAAGTGACAATACCTCGCGCATGCGCGGGTCGTCGGCTCGATCAAGAAGCCGGGCGTCAAACCCTTCTTCACGAACGCCCCCCATTATCAATGAATATAATTCCCTGGAGAATCGGTCGGTAAAGACCTCGGGTGATATTTGTTCATTCGTCGTCTCCGCCAGCGCCGGATTCCTCACCAAAAGGTGAAGAAAACTACCCTCTTCGGTTTGAAGGTATCGCTTTGCGGCGTTTTTTAAGGACGGTTCGGGTTGTGAGGAGGATTGTCGAGGTTTCGCCCTTTTCCACACCAAATCTTCTCTTATCCCCAGACGCTCGGCGATATGCTTTACGTACTCGACGCGCACGATTTCGTCCGTCATGGCCTGCAGCAGTGGTTCAAGTTCCCGAATGATGGCGGATTTGCCTTGTGGTGTGTTTTCGCCATGGCGTTTCGCCGCCACATCGGTCACGAACGCCACCGCATCCAGTGCACGTTCTTCTACCAACGAAATGAGTGTGTCGGCGCCCTTAGCCCGAACAAAGGAATCAGGATCTTCGCCCCCGGGAAGCATCAGTACACGCACTTCCAGCCCCAAAGGGGCAAGAACGAAAGCGGCCCGACGAGCGGCATCGGCACCGGCCGAATCGCCGTCGAAAAGCAACACCACTTTCGAGGTGAGGCGGCGAATCAGTTGGCCATGCTCTTTTGTAAACGCCGTTCCCGAGGTTGCCGCTACGTTACGAATTCCCGCCTGAAAAAGGGAGAGAAAATCCATATATCCTTCAACGAATAAAACGTGATTTCGCTCCTTGATTGCCGACCGTGCATGGCTGAGACCGTAGAGCGTGCGATTCTTTCGGTAGAGCGATGTTTCCGGCGAATTGAGGTATTTGGGGGTGCCCTCCGCTCTCATCGCGCGTGCCCCGAAGGCGATTGGACGTCCCGCCGTATCAAAAATGGGGAAGATTATGCGGTCTCGAAAGCGATCATAGCATGAACCGTTTTCCTTTTTTACTACCAAACCACAAGCCGCGAGATCTTCGGTATCGATTCCATGGCGTTTGGCGAAATCCATCAAACCGTGCCAGCCCGGCGGCGCATAGCCCAAGCGGAAATCTTTGACGGTACGGCCGGTAAGGCCGCGATTCTTGAAATAATCTACCGCATTAGTGCTCTTTTGCATGCACTGATAATAATAGCCGGTCACCAGAGCATGGATACGGAGAAGATCGTTTTTGTCGGGGCTTTTTTGCTGCGTTTGAGCAGGTGGGGGGAGGGATGACGGTAGCGTTACCCCCGTTTCCTCGGCGGTCATGCGGAGAACCTCCGGAAAGCTCAGGCCTTCCATCTCCATGAGAAAACCAAAAACATCACCGCCTTTTCCACATCCGAAACAGTGGAAAATATTGCGTTCGGGGTTCACGGTGAAAGAGGGGGTTTTTTCCTTGTGGAACGGACAAAGTCCTTTCATGTTCCGCCCCGCCGATTTAAGCCCAACATACCGGCCAACCACCTCGACGATATCAAGACGGTTGCGGATTTCCTCCTTTAAATGATCGTCCGCGAATGTTTGTGAACCCATCAGAATTTTCCGCGAAGACGGAGTAGGGAGCCGACCTCGGCTATGGAAGCCGTAAAAGGACTCTGACGGCTTTCGACGGCTCCGCCGAATTTGTTATGATTCGAATGGTTCGATAAAGGCATTCGTAGAATGTCTAAATGCGAAACGCGGCGGTAAAGCACTTGTGAACTCATCCGCCTGCAAACGGAACGAGATTCAACCGATTTCGGCTTGGTAATAGCGGCCGTTCAGTGCCCGCCACCGCCCAAAAACATGCCGGCGGTCGCCACCCAAATTATGCCTATCACAATCGCCTGCAGTGCTTTGTCGGGCACTTTAACGGCGAGACGACTTCCGAAGAACACGCCGGCCAAAGAGCCGATCCACATGCAAAGGCCGGTGATATAATCAAGATTACCTCCACCCCAGTAGAGGATTGAGGTAACAAGCGTAAGGACGAGGGCAATGAGTATTGATGAGCCGACGGTCTTACTGGCGGGCAGGGAGAAAACCAATACCAACAGCGGAATGACCAGCACACCGCCGCCGACTGAGGTGGCTGCAAGCAAGATTCCCACGATAGAGCCTAAGAACACCCCGGTAACCCGCTTCGGCATGGTAAGCGTCGCCGCGCGTGACGTCCCGTCGGCCCGCTTCCCGGGACCGCGGGAACGGCTCTTGCGCCAAAGATCCACCATCAGCAACACTGCGGCTAGAACCATCACGTAAGAAATGATACCCTTAAGAGAGTTTTGAAACGCTGCTACCGCCTCGGCGTTTTCCTGATTGGCTAATTGCAGGACGAGTAACGAAGTGGCGATGGAGGCGGGGATTGCGCCGATCAAGAACAACATGGAAATGTGCCAGTTGATCGTTTTCAGACGCCAATGTTCGCCCACCGCATAGGCCTTCGTCAGAAATGCATAAAAACTTGCGGTGCCGACGGCCACCGATGCCGGAATCCCCAAAACAACCGTCAGTGCGGGCATAACCAATACACCTCCGCCCACCCCGGTCATACCGATGGCAAAACCAACAAAAGTCCCGATGCCCAGGCGAAGAATAAGATCCACGAGTGAAAGGCCAAACAACTCCAAAAGCATCTGTCCTGAAAATGATGACTGTGAACGAATGTATCATGCACAAAATAGCTCCTTTGGCCGCATTGATACAACTTGTGATCTCAACGGCCGCACACCGCGCGCGACTACTATTTTCCGCAACCGAACAGTTCGCCGGCCAAACGAAATGAGGGGAGGAATCGATTATGGTTCATGGTGAGAGTTTCGTAATACCCACTCGCGGAAATTCAGATATAAAAAACATAACTGACCAGGTGCAAAAAATCGTCTCAAATTCGAAAATCATGGAAGGTATCGTAAATATTTCGGCAGTCGGGTCCACCGCATCCATTTCCACGATTGAGTATGAACCCGCCTTGGTTGAAGACATGCAAGATCAATTGGAGAAATTTATTTCGCATACGGCTCCCACCCGCCACGGCAGTACATGGGGCGACGAGAATGGTTTTTCTCATATCCGAGCCACTTTCATGGGGCCGTCAATAACAATACCCGTTTCCGACGCACGTCCAATACTCGGTACTTGGCAGCAAATTATCGTGATCGATCACGATAATCGCCCTCGCGAACGCCGCGTGTTTGTCCAGGTGATCGGCGAGTGACACCTTCGCCGATCCATCTATTGTAACGGGAACGTATGGTGATTTAAGGGGACTCGGCACTATAGGCGTTGATAACCTTCAGAAAATCACTGAAAAGTCATTTGTGAGGAAGGTTTTCGTAACTTAAGTAAAATCAGTAACTTATATGTTTGGTAATTGTTTGGTTTTTGTTAGCGGACTATTTATGCGCCTAGAAAGTCACTAGTTAT
>WJJU01000276.1 GCA_014729595.1 Chitinivibrionales bacterium | reverse complement strand
GAGTGGGGTAAACTCATTTAACACGGCGGCTTCGAAAACCCTCGCCGGTGGCAAAGGTTCTCGAAGTAACCGGAGCTAAAACGGCGAGGCACCGGTAGGAGTGAGCACGTGTACTGAACGAAAGACCGTGGTATCCGCCGTTAACGAGCGAATGCAGGATCGGAGCCGTTTCAAAGGTGGGGCGCTACTAATGCCTCGCGTCCGGCCCCCCTCCCTTCGGGCGGTTTCGCCGTGCTCTCCACGGCGCCCATACGCGCCGAGTCGCGCCGACCGCGACGGCGGATCTGCTTCGTTCCGCATCCTTTGCGAATGGATTTGTCCCGACGAGAATGCCATAGCGGTTTTGCCGGCTCCCATGTTCGGTCTCAATTTCCCAGGCCGGTATCCCCCGTTTTTTCCATGGCATTTACAAAGTAAATAAGATTCTCCAGTTCCAACTCAAGATTCACATGGTTGACTACGCAACGCCCTTCGGCTTTGAGCTGAATTGGAGCAAAATTGAGAACGCCCTTTATCCCGCATGACGTGAGGCGATCCAAAATTGGTTGAGCGGCGACGTCGGGAACGGCGAGGATCGCCGTCTTGATGCCTTGCTCGGCGATAAATCGCTGCATGTCGTCGAGCGGCAGAACGGGAATAGAGTCGCGATCGCCATGCTTAGCCGGGTCGATATCGAACGCCGCTACAATCTTAACTCCGTCCTTTTCGAAGTTTTTGTATTTGATAAGCGCTGAGCCAAGATTGCCTGCGCCGACAAGAATTACCCGCTGAAGTTCGTTTTTGCCCAAAATTTCGTTAAGGCGTTCCAGAAGCGCATCGATCTGATATCCACCGCGTTTGTTGCCGTGAATGCCGAACAGCGAAAAATCCTTGCGAACCTGTGACGAGGTAACACCAACCGCTTCGGCAAGATAATCCGAAAATATTTTCACGAAACCAAGCGACTGAAAACGATTGAGCGCATTCTTATAGCGTGAAAGCCTGCTTATTACTTTTCTGTTCTTTCTTACCACATGTAAACCCTTGTTGCGAAAGCTATGCTGAGCCGGCAAGCGCGGTGTCCGTAGTTAGTAGGTATACTTTATCGCCCCGGCCGGTACTTCTCCTTTGTCGGCGCTCGGGAGTTATCCGCATTCCCTGAACGACGGCACCCTTAATCAATTGCCGCATAACGAGTGGTCGTGGCCGGTTATCGCATTGCCGGACGTTTTGTTTATAGCCGGAGATTCGTTCGCCGGTCGGTGGAAATGCGGGTAGGTGCTCTACCGCTGCAATCCCTTGACCTTCCGGCGGTGCCAACAAAGTAGAATACCCTGAAGGAAGCGGAGGGATGCAAACTCACTCCGCTCCTTCGTCCTATGTTCGTGGAAAAACACCTTGCCCACGATTTCGGTTGTCGCTCTTGGCCGACGGCTCCGATTTTTGTCTGTCATTACGCGGCGCTAGCGCAAGTAGATCGGCCGCGCCTGGTAATGAGTGTGTAGAAGTTCATGCGATTTTTTGCTGAGCGGTTCACCGAGAAATTCAGTATACAGCCGCAGAATATGGGGATTCTGATGAGAACACCGCTTCTCCGCGCTGAGATCATCTTTGTAAAGTCCCTCGGCGCGTTTGCGACGAACTTCATCGTTTACAAAGTACGGCTGACCGCCACCGCCGACACACCCGCCTCGACACGCCATTACTTCAATGAAATGATATGGCGGTTCTTCGCCTTTTTCTTTGGCCGCGCGAACCTTGTTCAGAATGGTTTCTACATTGGCGATCCCGTGAGCGACGGCGATGCGAACCTCTGAGCCGGCAAAATTCACCGTTCCTTCCTTTATGCCGTCTAAACCGCGAGTTTCCGTGAAGCTGGCATCATCCAGCTCTTGCTTGGTGACCAGGAAGTGCGCCGTCCGAAGTGCGGCTTCCATGACCCCGCCCGTCGCCCCGAAAATGGTGCCCGCGCCGGAATATTCACCTAAGACCGAATCCGCGTCTTCTTTGGGTAAGTTGGCGAAATCAACACCGGTTGACTTGATCATGCGCGCCAGCTCCCGGGTAGTCAGAGACACATCGACGTCTTGATGTCCGCTGCTGAACATGTCGTCGCAACGCTCAATCTCATATTTCTTAGCGGTGCACGGCATGATGGAAACCATGAACAGCTTGGCGGGATCAACGCCCATTTTTTCGGCATAATAGGTTTTGGCCAGCGCGCCAACCATCGCGTGCGGTGACTTAGCCGTCGAGAAGCTTGGAATCAGGTCAGGGAAATACTTCTCGAGGTAATCAACCCACGAAGGGCAGCAGGTCGTGATCAAAGGAAGATTTTCCGGGGATTCGGTAAAGCGTTGGACAAACTCCGATCCCTCTTCCATAATTGTCAAATCGGCGCCGAAATTGGTGTCGAAAACGGCCTTGAATCCAAGGCGGCGCAGTGCCGAGTATATTTGGCCGGTCAGAAGTGTTCCCGGTTCGTACCCGAATGCTTCACCAAGGGCCACGCGCACGGCGGGCGCTATCTGGACGACCGCATAGGTGTCATCTTCCTGAAGTCGATCCCAGACTTTCTGGGTTTCACTCTTCTCGTAGATGGCGCCGACGGGACAGTGCGCGGAGCACTGGCCGCACTTGATGCATGGACTGTCATTGAGCTGAACGTCGGCGGCGGGTGCAATGCGTGTACCTTCGCCCCGGCCAAGAAACTCCAGCGCCCAAACGTCTTGCATTTGTTGACAGACGATCGCACAGCGCCCGCACATGATGCATTTCTCGGGATTGAGCACGATTGAAGGTGTGGAGCAATCCTGTGGAAGATCCCGAAGGCGTCGTTCGTATCGCATTTCTCTGATACCGAATTCGGCGGCAAGCCGCTGCAATTCACAGTTCCCGTTGCGGGCGCACTGCAGGCAGTCGTTGGGATGGGTCGAAAGGATCAACTCCAGCACAGTCCTTCGTACATTAACAATTTCCGGGTCATGCGTGATGATCGACATGCCTTCTTCGGCCGGCGTCGCGCATGCACGAAGCATTTTGGGCGAGCCGGCCACCTTCACAACACACATCCCGCATGCGGCCCAGGGGATAAGGTCTTTATGGTAACACAGTGTCGGTATTTTGACCTGCACTTTCTCGGCCGCCTGCAGAATTGTCGCTCCCGGCTCAACCTTCACCGGAATGTTGTTTATCTTAACAGCTATTGGGCTCATTCTATTCCTCCGTGAGTCTGTATCGCGGGTTAACTATCCCCGCTCAACAGCGTCGAATTTACACACCGTAAAGCACTCGCCGCACTTGATGCACTTCTCCTGGTCGATAACATGTGGTGAACGTTTTTCGCCGCTGATCGCGTTCACGGGGCAGCGTCGTGCGCATAAACCACAGCCGATGCACTTATCAGGCAGAATGGCGTATCGTACAAGATCTTTACATTTGCCGGCGGGACATTTGCTTTCGTTAACATGCGTCATGAACTCTTCTTTGAAATATTTGAGAACCGAAAGAGCCGGATTCGGCGCCGACTGTCCCAAACCGCACAGCGAGGCCTTTTTCATGGCATGAGCAATTTCTTGAATTTTTTCGACATCTTCGGGAGTACCTTTGCCCTTCCCGACGTTATCCATAATATTGTACAATGTACGGCCGCCGATCCGACACGGTGCACATTTGCCGCATGATTCATCGACCGTGAATGCAAGGTAGAACTTGGATATGTCGATCATGCAGTCGTCTTCATCCATGACTATCATACCGCCCGATCCCATGATGGAGCCCAAAGCGCCGAGCGATTCATAGTCGATAGGCGTGTCCAAATGTTCCGCGGTGATAACCCCGCCCGATGGTCCGCCGGTTTGCACCGCCTTGAATGCTTTCCCGTCCCTGATACCCCCGCCTATATCGTAAATGATTTCACGAAGCGTGGTGCCCATGGGTACTTCGATCAGTCCCGAATTGTTGATCTTTCCCGTCAAGGCGAATACCTTTGTGCCTTTGGAAGTTTCGGTACCGATATTGGAAAACCACTCGCCGCCGCGCGATAGAATTACCGGGATGTTGGCGAGTGTTTCTACATTATTGATAACCGTGGGTTTACCCCACAGACCTTTTACCGAAGGGTAGGGGGGGCGAGGAATCGGCATTCCGCGTTTACCCATGATCGATGCAAGAAGAGCGGTTTCTTCGCCGCAAACGAATGCTCCGGCACCCAAGCGAAGCTCGATGTCGAAATCTTGGCCGCTACCCAGTATGTTCTCCCCTAAAAGACCGTACTCTCTCGCTTGGCCAATGGCCATCTCGAGGCGCTGGATCGCCAGCGGGTACTCGGCGCGAATGTAGATATAGCCCCGTCGGGCGCCGATCGTATATCCCGCAATTATCATGGCTTCAAGAACCGAATGCGGATCTCCTTCGAGCGCACTGCGGTCCATATACGCCCCCGGATCTCCCTCGTCGGCATTACAAACAACGTACCGCACGTCGGACTCGACCTTCTTGGTAAACAGCCACTTTTTCCATACCGGGAACCCGGCTCCACCGCGGCCGCGAATCCCCGACTTCTTTAATTCCTCGATAATGCCGTCGGGGTCCAATTCAAAAAGCGCCCGCTCAAGCCCCCGGTAACCGTCGCGAGCGATATACTCATCGATGCTTTCGGGGTTGATGGTTCCACAGTTGCGCAAGACGAGGCGAAGCTGTTTCTGGTAGAAATCAATCGTATCGATCCCTGTTTGAGCTTGCCCCCCCTCGCCTTTGTAGAGAAGTCGCGATACGGGGCGCCCCTTGATGATATGCTCATCGACTATCTCTTCAACATCGGCAACCGAAACCTGCACATAAAAGCTTTCGTCCGGAAGGACCTTGATGATCGGTCCTTTTTCGCAAAAACCAAAGCAGCCCGTTTTTACAACTTGGGCTTCATTTTCCAGTCCACTCTCTCTCAGTTTGCGAATAAAGGAATCGTAGATGTCGTTTGCCTTGCTGCTCACACAACCGGTTCCACCGCAAACGAGAATGTAATTCTTAAAGGCCATTACTCTTTCCCCTCCGTCTCCTCACCCATAATGTCGGCCGCGGGCTTGTCATAGATGTGATCGTTCACGAGGGCTTTGTCAATCAGGTGCTTACGTACGATTTTGCGGGCAACTTCCGGATCAACCTTCCCATACACAATGTCCGGTATGCCTTGCATTTTTATTTCGACGGTCGGCTCCGAATGACACAAACCCATGCACCCGGTTTGCTTCATGACAATATCGGTTACCCCTTGCTTGTCGCATTCGTCCAAGAATGCATCGAAGGTTTCCTTGGCGCCGGCGGCAATGCCGCACGTTCCCATACCGATTACGATCTCTTTGCGCTTGTCCGGATCGCGCCGCGAAAGCTCTTTTCTTTTTTCTTCACGAAGCTTCTTGAGGTCGTCCAGCTTCATCTTTCCCATTATGTCTCTCCTGAACTAAGGTTTTCTTCGGCGTTTGAAATAAACGTGCGTATTGCACACAGGGACTCCGTCGTCGCCAAGTCCCCAAGCACTTCAACCAGCTCACTGCGTCTGAGTGTGTACGATCGGTTTTCATAGCTGCGCACACATACCAACTCCGCCGAGTCACACATGCAAAGCGCCGACACAATCGTCGATACCAAGTTGCCGACCGGCGGCGCGTCGATATGATTACTGTCAAGCGCAAAACAAATCGACGTACCCACCCCCGGCTCCGAACGAATGTCAAACGTCCCCGCGCACTGCTCGATTCCCTGCTTCAAAAAAGGGAGCCCCAGGCCGAAACGCCGAGAAGCGTGTTTGGCGGAATCAGAGGAAAAAGGGTCGCTTATCCGCGCCAAAACCTCGCTCTCCATCCCGCAGCCGTCGTCCGCTATGGAAAATTCCATATGCGATGAGCGCTGCTTAATCGTAACGATTATGCTGTGCGCTCCGGCTTCGTGAGCATTCTGTATCAAATCTAAGAGTGAATCACTAAGCGTCGCGTGCACTTACAACCCCGTCTCCGTCCTATTGCGGAAAGTGGCGATAATCTCCGGCAATTTGTCTTTGGTCAAATTGCCGAATACCTCTCCATCGATGGTCACGACAGGCGCTAAGCCACAACAGCCCACACACCGCACCGCCTCTATCGAGAATTCGCCGTCATCAGTCACCGCATTAATTCCAACCCCAAGGAGGTTTTCAAGTTCTCTGATGATGTCTTCACCGCCCTTAAGGTAGCAAGCGGTACCCATGCACACCGAAATGCGGTGCTTGCCGGGGCGCTTGAGCTTAAAGAGGTGGTAGAATGTAATGACACCGTACACCTTTGCCAGCGGAACCTCCAAGGTCCGGGCAACTTCGAAAGCCGCACCGCGAGGCACATAGCCATACTCCTCCTGCACCCTGTGGAGGACCATTATGAGACTACCGGGCTTTTCTTTCCACTGATCGATGAACTCTAGCAATTCCTGCGAGAGTTCTACTTTTTTTGCCGACGCTTCAGCCATACACAATCTCCTGGAATTGGGAATTTTAGGCACTACCGGTCTTGAAAAGGTTTTGGCACCGCAGGTCGTACCGAACTTGGATCCCCGAATCTGCTTCTATGAACATGTACCCCGCCCTCCGTCTCTCAGTAGCGGCAACCAAGCCGCATTCGTTGCGATAACATGCCCAATATTGTGAAAAAAGCTACATAAAACAGCGCTTGCCCTCAACATCACCGTGTCTTTTATGTGAAAACGGACACATTTAATGTTGCTTAATGTGCACTGCATACACATAAATATCGACTGATAAAATACCTAATGGCTCCAGTAAAAGCAAGCAAGGGTTATAAAAACTGAATGGCGCTTTATAGCATTTATTAATACAATGCGTAGCTAAGAAATATTTATTGCGATTTTTTTCACATTGTAGTATATTTTAGATAGGCGCATGGAACCGTAGGATGCGTCTATAGTACAAGCGATATTGTCCAACTGGTTGTTTTAAATGCAGTTAATCTCAAGTGGAGAAAGCTCCCATTGCTCTCAAAGACATACGCTTTTTACCGGAACGCAGCGATTTCATTCCGCGAAATAGAACAACTTTTGCATACACAGCTTTTATATAGCGGCGAAAATCGCAAAAGACCAGGTCATCCATAAGCAGGCAGGCAAAGGCAATGACTACCCTTCGTGATATAACATCGGCCCTCGAATGTACCGTTCATCATTACACCGATGATTTTGATACCGCACCCCTGACAACCGTATGCGCATCCGACCTCATGAGTGATGTACTTGCTCTGGTGGATGAAGGCATTTTGTTGATTACATCATTAGCCTCGGATCAAGCTCTGCGAACGGCGGATATCGTCGGTGCCCGGGCGGTACTTTTGGTTAATGGAAAGCGGGTCCATCAGTCCATGGTAGAGCTGGCCGAAGAATTTGGTATCGCACTGATGGCAACCAAGCATGATACCTACCGCGTTTGTGCTCAGTTAGGTTCGTTTCCCGAGCTGTGCCCGCAATCTTCAAAAACTTCAATCGCCGACGACAATCACCGTAAATGATCTAAACCTCATTACTATAGTATATAGTCCGGTTATTTCATGCAACTTCGTCGCTTACCCATAAACCCCGATCATTCGCCGCTGCTGGTACTTGAGCTGATCTATAAGCTCAAGATCAGAGACGTCATGACCACTAAGGTGATTACGGCGCAACGTGGGGATACAATGCGAACGGTCCAGCGGCTTATGAAAGAGAATCAGATCAGTGGCGTGCCCATAGCGGAGGCGGGACGTCTGCATGGGATTGTCAGTGTCGACGACATCATTGTTGCTCTCGATAACGGTCGCATCGATGAATCGGTGGAAAGTTACATGAGCAAGGACGTTATTGTGCTTGAAGATGACATGCCGCTTTCGTTCGGGGTGCAATACCTGGAAAAGTACACCTTTGGAAGGTTTCCGGTTTTGAGTACGAAAGGGCTACTCGTGGGGGTCGTGACGAGTCGGGATGTCATTGCGACATTGTTATATGAGCTTAATCGTGAAGTGGATATGCTCGAATCGAAATCGACCGTTTCTTCCAGCGGTCGTGCGTCTTCGGTACATAGAGAGTTTCGGGTCAAAAAGCTCGACTTTGGGAACGCCGGCAAGGCTTCCAATGAAATAAAAAAATTGCTCAAGCTTCGTGAATTGGACCCGAGAATCATACGCAGAGTCGCCATTGCCTGCTACGAACTCGAAATTAACCAAGTCGTTCACTCCAACGGGGGAACACTGGGCTTTACACTTTCTCCTCATCGCATCGAAATCGTCGCTCGAGACGGTGGACCGGGCATTCCCGATGTTACTCTGGCGATGCAAGAGGGCTATTCGACCGCGAACAACTGGATCAGGTCCCTCGGTTTCGGTGCCGGCATGGGACTGCCCAATGCACAACGGGTGTCCGATGAATTTAATATTCATTCGGACATGCGTTTAGGCACCTATGTTCGTGCCGCTATTGATCTACCTCAAGGAGAATCGGATGAAAATTGAGAATCTCGCGGAAAACTGCCGTTTCGAAATAGCATATCTTCCTGAAAACGCGCGGCCTTTGCGAGGGGGGTATACCTCCGACCT
>WJJU01000029.1 GCA_014729595.1 Chitinivibrionales bacterium | reverse complement strand
TTATCAGATAATCGGCATCGGAGGGTATCGAGGCGATCGGAGCGTCCGAGCCGCCGGAACCCCCCGGTTCGCCGCCGATACCACCGGTATCGCTTTTCGACCGGTCCTCATCGGTCGAAAGCGGGGTCTCCACCTCTATCCAACCCCGGGTGCGGTTGGAGCGAAACCGAACGCGTCTGGAGCGAGGAGCATCTGACTTGACGGCGGGCATCATGCGATCGGCCTGTTGCGGACGGAAGCGCGGCTCAGCTTCGGGATTGACCACGGTGTTTGCCACCCGGTCCTTGAAAGCATGAAAATTGCGACCCACGACACGGCCGGGTTTCTCCGGGAGTACACAGGTGACCGCTACTTCGATAGTCGTCGCCAGGTAGAGTTCGCCCGGCGCCGGAGCGTAGCGAACCGGATTCAAGCGAAGAGTCAGAATGTCGTAGCCGCGGTGATTGCCCTGTTGGCCATACTCACCAAGCAGCGCGGGCGTTAAGCTACTGCTTGCATAGACGGCCGAGTCCGGTGGTATCCAAGCCGGTTTGGGGAGCGAAGGCGAGCGGGGATGCTGAACGGGCATCACGGTCACCCCCTCGGCAACAAGATCCTCGTTCCCTTCCACACGGATATCGGTAACGATTGCACCGGAAGGAATCAGTACTCGAACCATTTTCATCGGCAAAGAGGGCCACCCAAAAGGCAAGGGTGTATTGCGGACATCCTTGAGCGAGATTACACTATAATCGCCTTTGTCGATTATGGTAAGATCTTCCGGGGCGAAGCTGAAGGACAGGTTAATGACCTCGGTCGAGTCTTGCGTCCGGGCGGGGCGGCTACTTCCCCTTCCCATCGCGATTGCACACATCAGTAACAGATATGTAACAAACACCATTCGTTTCATGATTACTCCTTATGGATTGTTGAACGGGTCATTGCCTTACGTAAACGCAATGACCAAATGTCCAGACAAACCACGACACTCCCTTTTTCGCCTTATTTCTCCCCCGGAAGGCGGTCCGCCTGACGAACTTAACCGATTAAAATGCTACGCCTGCTAATTTTTCCTACGATTTCCGCGGATTAGGGATTTTCCTCACTCCACTCGCAACAAATGTGGGTGAAGCCTGACGTCGCATTGGCTTGAGAAGGATTATGGTAAAGCTAGCGATGCGCCTTTTGGATCCTCAAAGATATGGCGAGAAGAGCGCACCAAAACGCCGAATCGGTTCCCTCCTTCCGATGGTTTAACGTTTCCCTCACGGGCCGGATGAAAACGGCCATTCAAACGCTAATCTAATACCAAAATCAATACTATGCAAATAAAATCCTTTTCGTATCGGGTTATGGATCGACAAGCCGACCGGCCCTCCGATCGCGGAGGGCCGCGACGGCGGGAGCGCTAAAATGACGACTCCCCGCGGATTTTGGTTTTTTCATTAACCCCCCTCGTGCACCGATCCTATATTTGGGACGTTTATTGCGTACGAGTGAAGAAATAGTACTAAACCCAAATTAAATCGGCACCATAGTTCACATCATATCCTTCGAGGGGGGAGCACATGACAACCGATACGGCCGCCATATCTCAGCGAGTACTGGAGATTGATCCGGCACGGGAAAGCGAAAAAATCCGTGATCATATCAAAGCGTCTCTAGCCGCGGATCTTAAACGTCGCGGACTTGTTATCGGCATATCCGGCGGTATCGACAGCACCGTTACCGCCGCTTTGGCGGTCCGTTCTCTTGGCCCTAAGCGCGTGATCCTCCTGCAAATGCCCGAACGCCATTCCGCGGAAGAGACCCATCAGTTTAGCGATATCGCCGCCTCATTTCTCGGTATCGAACCGATTCACGAAGACATTACGGGAATCCTGCACGCCGCGGGCTTTTATCGGCGGTACGATGAGGCGGTGCGAACGGTGATACCCGAATACGGGACGGGGTGGAAATCAAAATTAGTGCTCAGGGGCGCCGGCGACGGCGCGCGGTACAATCTGTTTTCGCTTGTCGCCGAATCGCCCGAAGGAGAAGTGGTTACCAAACGCCTGCCCCATCAAACCTACCTGGCAATCGTTGCGGCCACCAACTTCAAGCAACGCATCCGCAAAATGCTCGAATACTATCATGCCGACCGGACCAACTACGCGGTCGCCGGCACTCCCAACAGGCTTGAATACGATCAGGGGTTCTTTGTCAAACTCGGCGACGGCGCGGCCGACATCAAGCCAATCGCCCATTTGTACAAAAGCCAGGTGTACCAGTTGGCCGAGTATCTGGGTGTTCCCGAAGAAATTTGCAGCCGTCCCCCGACTACCGACACCTATTCATTGGCTCAGGGCCAGGATGAGTTCTATTTCGCCCTTCCCTACCCTCAAATGGATTTGTGCCTGTATGCGAAAAACAACAGTATTCCCGCAACAGAGATTGCACCGATTGTTCGCCTTGAGCCGGAGCATGTAGAACGCGTATACCGAGATATCGATTCCAAACGATCGACCACGCGCTACCTGCACCTTCCGCCGCTATTGGCCGACAGAGTGCCCGAAGTTGGTTGTTAGAATTTAGCCCGATGGAAAGAGGATAGTGCCCTCATTGATCGTCATATTGCCCCGAGCAGTTTGGCGGTTGCTTGATTCGATGTGGCCCGTTCGTAGAGACTGTTTTTCGTGATGGGCTTATAACACGGACCGCGGGCGGAATGATAAGTTGAAACCAAGGTGTGCGGAAACCAGTTTTAGGGGGCAACTATTGCGTTACCAGCTTCAGGAGGACTACTCGCTATGTCGGAGCATACTTTGGATTTAGTGTGGAATAGGCAGTCGCCCGGTTTTTCGTATGAGGAATTTAATCGTGATCACCTGCTGATATTCAACGAGCGTAACCGCGTGTGCGCTTCCGCCGCCCCCGCCTATCACGGCAATGCGGAATGCGTCGATCCCGAACAAGCCTTTGTGGCGTCACTGGCGAGCTGTCACATGCTGACATTCCTTGCCATCGCCTCAAAGAAAGGTTTTGTGGTAAACAGCTATCGGGACCATGCGACGGGAGTGCTTGGCCGTAACGACCAACGCAAGCCGGCAATCACCAATGTCAAGCTACAACCGTCGGTGGTGTTCGATAAGGAGCATGCGCCGACGGCGGACCAATACGAAAGCCTCCACGAGCGGGCACATGACACCTGCTTTATCTCTAACTCGATCGCTCAATGCGTTAAAGTCGAGACCGCCCCCGAGATGAGCGTTGAATGAGTTTTTTGGCGGGACTCGCGCCTAACGAATCATGCGCCGAGTCCCGCGCAATCACCCCCGTTATCGCTGACCTCGGTTCGGTTGCGACCGTTGCTTTTTGCTCGACTCAGCGCGCGGTGCGCCCGCCCCAGAAACGAATCTTCGTTTTCGGCGCCCACCATCGCCGCGACACCGATCGACACGGTCACCGGCGGCAGCTTCGTCGCATCTATCCCTCGAACCTCCGTTTCAGCAACTGACTCGCGAAGTCGTTCGGCGGCTATTCGCGCTCCTTTGATGCTTGTTCCTGGAAGCGTAACGACAAATTCCTCGGCGCCGTAGCGTGTTCCCGAGTCGGTCGCCCGAAGGCGGGATTCAACAATGCCGGCCACCATTCTCAGCGCGCGGTCCCCCGATGAGCGGCCATAGGTCTCGTTGAATGGTCTGAAATAATCGATATCGAGCATGAGTATCGAGAGTGGTTGCTTGTTACGGCGGTAACGCGCCATCAGGCGAGGAAGATTACCGGCAAGCCACCATCGGTTGCGAAGGCCTGTGAGCGAATCCACTTCGATATCGTGCTCCATGAGTTTGCGAAGATGGTCGCGTTCCTCGAGCGATAGGTTGCGCTCCCGCAATCGTCCGGCAAGCATTATCATAAGATTTGTCGCAAAACCATGCGATACGGCAATGAGTCGCCAGAATGTCTCTTCGTCGATTTCCATGAGTCGCGTGGGGGATTGGGCCGTTACGTAGGCGGGGGCCGGGCGATGATCGAGCACCGAAAGTTCCCCTACGGTTCCGCCCGTCTCGATAACGCTGATTGGTTCGCTTTCGACGGATTCAAGCGTGACATTCAGTTTTCCCGACAGGACTATGTAGAAGGCCTTATCGGCGACACCTTTTTCTATGAGCACTTTTCCCTTATTCAGTTCATATACACGGCACTGCTCTACAAGTCCCCAGACCGATTCCAGGGGAACCCGGTTAAATATGTCTAGGTTGTAAAGATCGAGAGGCGAAAACGGCCCCGGTCGACTATTTGCCGAATTCATCGGCGTCATTCTCTGAACACGAGCCTTCTCTTCCGCTCGTTCCTTCTCATTCATCAAACAGCTCCCGCGCTTGCTTCGACCTTCATGCTCGAAGATTCACATTTGCTTCCGGTATCCGTTTCGAATGCGACCTGTGGCTCACCGAGGTCGCGGCGATCACGAAGGCATACGAAATACTCGGTGTGACTTCAGTG
>WJJU01000275.1 GCA_014729595.1 Chitinivibrionales bacterium | reverse complement strand
CATTAGCCAGTGTATCGATACCCCGCATGAGTTTATCTCTGGCGGAAACCTCAAAGGCCAGCATTTTTGCACCCATATTTGATTTCTCCTCTCTTACTTAGCGTAGCAGTATTCATGCTTGCACATTAGAAGGTCGCGAGCACGTCGGATTCGCGCAAAATCATACAGTCCTCCCCCTCTATGGAGATTTCGGTTCCGGAGTATTTACCATATAGGACCGTATCTCCAATCTTCAAGCTCATAGGCATTCTTTTCCCTTCATTCGACAGCTTTCCCGGACCAACGGCAATTATTTCTCCTTTTGTAGGCTTTTCCTTTGCGGTATCGGGAATTATTATTCCTCCGGCCGTTTTTTCTTCCGCCCCCAAAGGCTTCACGATCACACGGTCTTCGAGTGGTTTGACATTCATACCATACCTCCGAATAGGTTAATTAAAACACCGCTATGAGTCACAAACATTTTGCTAATGTCGATAGTCATAGTTTCGTCCACCATACTTGGCCCACGACCAACATTATGCCCCGCGCATTCACCCACTCGATGGTCTTAAAAAAAACGCCATTTTATGGATACCGCGACTTACCACACAGTAAAAGGCCCGAAAGTTTGTAAGCTAATCCCATTTTTCGATTCACTGTTCGCGATGAAGGCGCACTGATTCCCGGATGCCATAGCAAGGCTCGGGCCAAAGAACGACGTTCGCGTAGCGCCTAAAAAAACAATAACTTACAGCCCTATATGGCTCAGTCGGCCCATCAGCGTTTCATTCTGAAACAACTCATGCGTTTCCTTACGAAACCCGGATTTTGGCACTTTGATCCAATCGTTTCAAATTAGGCGCGCCGGAAACGACAAGTAAGCCGAGAAAGCTTACCCAGGGGAAACTTTCCTTTCGGGTAACATGTAGTGTCCACCCATGACTGCTCTCTCCGTCGATGCAAAGGGCTCTGAAGTAGCCGCGGTGAGCGAGATGAGCAAATCATTGTATTCTGAATAAATGGGTCCACCTCAGTTACGCCGGGCGATGTCGGTGAAGTTCATCTTGCCGGCACAGCAATTGCGTAAAAAAAGCGCACTTTAAATAGCATCGTAGATCGGCGGCATATACCAAGAAGATGAAAGATTTCAATATCTTTTGCCGGAACGATTTTTGATGTCTTCTTCCATTTATCGTAATCGATCTTTCAGCCCTAATTCAGTATGAAGGTGCAGTGTCTCGAATGCCGGATACCCAAAAGATTTATGATCGAAACGCTCGATGGTATGATATGTTCGAATCCCCTATGGAATGGGCGCTATTCTCCCACTGGCGTTCCCAGCTTTTCACGAAAATAAAGGGACGGCGACTATTGGAGGTGGGTGTCGGAACCGGAAAAAACATTAGCCTTTATCCCGAAAACAGCCAAGTAACGGCAGTAGACTTTAGCAACCGCATGCTTGTGTTTGCACGCCGAAGGGCGGCCAACTTAGGAAAGAGTGTCGACATCCGCCAAATGGATATACGCCGCCTTCGATTCCCCGATCACTCGTTCGATGCCTCGATCGCGACATTCGTGTTCTGCTCGGTTCCAGATCCTGTGGCGGGGTTGCGCGAAATTCGCAGAGTACTGAGACCCGGTGGAAAACTGCACATGCTTGAACACGTGCGCCCCGGTAATCGGATAGCCGGACGCCTTTTTGACCTATTCAATCCTGTCGCGGTGCGACTCAGCGGTGCGAATATTAACCGCCAGACGGTTGAAAACGTTCGAAAGGCCGGCTTTTTGATTGTGCGAAACAGATCTCTGCTTACAGGGGTGTTTAGGGAGATCATAGCGGCGCTCTATGCCGGGTCGGGTCGGCATGAAACGGAATCGGAAACTTCGGAAACAGACGTTGTTGATTTCGCTAACGCCATTCCCGAATATGCAAGGGCGGGCGAATGGTGCCGTGGCCCCGAAGGTACGGGAATACCGCTTCCCAAAAGTAAGAGAAACTCGCGACAAAAGCTTCGGGGAACTCAGCCCAAAGAATACGGAAAAAGTGGATAAAGGGCCCGTTGGATTTTTACACCCAAGCGACTGTGCCAAAATTCATCGCCTGAGTGATCATAATGAACTTAATGCGCCAAAGTAGGTTTTGTATGGGCAAGAAAAGCATCTTGGCGACATCCATGTTTGTATTCATGTTGGTGATGGCTCCCACCCTTCCGGCCCAAGGCCCCGGCATGAGACATCGAATGAATCCCGGCATGATGAGAGACGACACAACAATGGTGGAGATGCGCGGCATGAGTTGCGGTATGATGATGCGGATGATGACCCCACAGTCCGTCATTCCCGTAGGCGATGGAATTATTGTGGTCATGGGAAACAAGCTTTCAAAGTACGACAATAATCTTAACCTGAAAAGAGAAGCCACCATTGAAGTGAATTTTGAGCAAATGCGCGAACAGATGCGAAAAGCATGGGCGAATTGCCCGATGCTTAGTGACACCATGACACCACCCGCTCCGCCAAATGACGAATGAGCCTGATAAAGCAAAGGGATGGTGTTCTTGAAAGCACCTTCCGTACTTAGGACAGCACTTCAGAACTACCTGCTACTAATCCGCTACGCGGATGGGAATGGAATACACAGTGTATTGGTTTTGTTACATGGCGCCCCTTCCGCTGCATTACGGACATGCGGGGAGGGCGCTGGGGACACATGATGGATAGATGGCACATGACTGGGTGGGAAGGATGGTTGTTGATATTTTTTTGGTTGGCACTTTTGGCGGTTCTAATCTTTATACTTGTACGGGGCAACGCAGGAAGATGGCCGGGAAGTTCCCAAGCAAGCCCAACCGCGCTGGATATTCTGAAGAAGCGCTATGCGAATGGGGAAATATCCAAGCATGAACTCGAAGAGAAAAGGAAAGATATTGCTCACTAATACTACCTATTATTTTTAGAAGATCGAGAGGTACCCATGATTTCGTACGGTTTTAAGAAGACGGTTAATCGGTCGGTAGCGGAAGCCGAAGAGACGGTGAGAAGTGCGTTGCAAAACCATGGTTTCGGGGTTTTGACCAAAATCGATATGAGTGAAAAATTCAAAGAAAAGCTCGACGTTGACTTTAAAAGCTATGTAATTCTGGGCGCTTGCAATCCCTCCAATGCATACGCCGCCGTACAGGCCGAAGAGGATATTGGCCTTTTACTGCCCTGCAATGTAATTATCTATCAGACAGGCCCCCAAAGCACAGTGTCTTTTGTTAAGCCTACCGTATCGATGCAAATGATCGAAAACGATCGGCTCAAAGCACTGGCCGAAGAGGTCGAGACAAAGCTTTATCGTGCGTTTGAAGAAATTTCTTGAGCTTAACACCCACCGAAAGCGGGGGTCTGCACATCTTGCGACGAGCGATGGACAAAGTGCTTCGGGCGGAAGTGCACCAAACAGCGTGACCATAAATTCCCCACCCATGTATCAATTTGGCCCGGCGACGGGTATGCACCCCGCCCGGGCCTACTCAAGTCAGCTCAAGTCAGCGGTCAACTTAGAGCCGCATTCAAAATGAGCATCTAACAGGCCAACGCAACGACCTCCTGTTTCGTTACGACTCCCGACCATGTCTCCGAGGATATACCTCGTCTCCCGCTTCGGGGGATCACACCCAAGCCTTCTCGCTCGACCTTCCCTTACGTAGCTCATTCTGCAAACGGCTCTCAAGGGGAGCCGTAACGCCCGACAAGTTCGGCGGAACCGATAATATGCCCATCCATCGCTTGTATGACCTCTTGCTTTGTACAGCCTTGGTCAAGCCCAAGTTCATCGTCGAGAGCGTAGAGTTTGAAAAAGTAGCGATGGGTCCCCGACGGAGGACAAGGTCCACCGTAACCGGTCTTCTTAAAACTATTAATCCCTTGAGATCCCGGGACACTGCCCTCGGCTATACTCGACGCCGGTGGGATATTGTAAAGGACCCAGTGAACGAATGTGCCTCCCGGGGCATCCGGATCATCCACGATCAACGTCAGGCTTCCGGTATTTTGCGGGATATTCTCAATGCTTAGCGGCGGACTCACATTATCACCGTTACACGTATACTTTTTGGGAATAAGATCCGCATTCTCAAATGCAGGACTGCTTAGTTTCATGTTTTCCTCCCGCGGTAAGCCATTGCATGACACGGCGGCCGAATGAATATGCCTCTCGGAAATGCATTTGAATATTGATTTTATGCCTGCTATAATTTTAGCAATTTACGCACCAACTTCCGCTCGTATACCCTAACCTTCTCGGCAAAAGAGCGGAAAGAGCATTTCCCACGCCTTTCTTGGACGAAAATGTTACGAAATGCAGTATTCAATGCAACATTTCAACGACGTTATCGCAGGCACGCGAATTGCTTCATTTCACGTGTCCATTTGGCAGATAGGCCGGAGAAATCGACAGAAAAGGCAGGAGGCAAAAATGGAAAGACCCACGGAGACCACCATTATACCGACGGATAGTAATACAAAGCAACTGGCCGCTTCCCTGGCAACCGAAGGTATTGAACCGCCGCCGAATCCCCCGGCATTTTCTTCATCACCTTTTTGGGCGGGCCTGAAAGCCACAGGAAGTGAATTGTGGCTGGACACCGGCGATATAGAGGCCGCCCAAGAGCTTTGGACGCGTGAATTTTCCGCAATCACCGTGAACAATACCTTGCTCAATACTGAAATCCAAAAAGGTACCTATGATGATATCATCCGAAAGGCCGGGAAAAAGCTGTCGTATCTTGAGCCGCAAGCCCGAGTGATGGAAATAGCATTTATTCTCAATGCCCGGCACGGTCTGAAGCTTGCGTATCGGTTCGGAGCGTCCGTTTCGGTAGAGCTGCACACTTCGTTGGCCGACGATATCGAGGGGACAATCGAGTATGCCCAACGATTCCACGAACTATGCCCAAACCATTTTTATGTCAAGATACCCCTAACTCCCGCCGGGCTCATTGCCGGCCGCCGTCTTGCGGAACGAGCTATCCCAATCAATCTCACGTTGGGATTCAGTGCTCGGCATAACTACATTGCTACCGCATTTGCCGGCCCTTCATACGTGAACGTTTTCCTTGGACGACTCAATGCGTTCATAGCCGGCGCACGACTCGGCAATGGTGAGCTGGTCGGCGAACGATCGACTCTGGCAAGCCAAAAGGCCGTCAATGAAGCACGCGAGATACGGGGAACCACAACCCGACAGATCGCGGCAAGTCTTAGAAATCCTCCTCAAGTCGCCGCGCTTGCGGGTATCGATGTGCATACCATGCCGGTGAAAGTTGCGCGTGCCGCCCCCGAAGATCTTGATGGTTGGTGGGAATCGTGCCTCGATAAAGAGTATACGGTTGAACTCCACCCTGAAATCGAACCGGCCGAAATACGTATTGAGAAGTTGTGGGACTTATCGAAGCAAATCCGTGACTTCACTCAGAGCATCATAAATGGCATTCCATCAACAAGCGAAGAATTCCGAGAACGCGCTCATGCCGGCGGGTTGGCCGACCTCTTTCCCTCCTTATCGGACCAGGAACGGCAATGGATACGTCAAGACGGGAAAGTACCCGGCCATGACAAATGGGCCACCCGCATTGAACGCGGAGACCTTGCAATCGACTCACTGCTCAACGCCGCCGGCCTCGCCGCATTCCATGTGGACCAACAAGCTTTGGATCAGCGGATAGAAGCAGTAATGGAAAAATAAATGCACTACCACTCTCGTCAACGATAGCCGCGGGTGTAAGCACCTTCCTTCGACGGGGCCGGGAATACTTCAGGCCCCGACAACACCCTTAAAGGTAAAAACGGGCGCAGCGGTACATAGCTCCCCTGATACCGTGGCATAGCGTTTGCGCCATAGTAGAATGATAAAAGGATACTATTTACCGGCGGGGAGTACCGCGTAATCACTCCAGGAAACCGTCATATCCCCGGAAAATCATGCACCATTCGTTTGCCGAAATAAGCACGGAAGATCTAAAACGTCATGCAGCTGAGCACGCTGTTCGCGAAATCCGACCTGGAATGGTTGTGGGTTTGGGGGAAGGGACAACGGCACGACTTGCCGTGAGGCGGCTTGCGGAGTTGCTTCAACGGGGTGAGATGTACGACATTGTAGCCGTGGCGTCCTCCAGGCGGCTTGAACGCTGGGCTCGTGCGCTCGGTATCTCAACGACGACGCTTCAGGAGCACCCTGTTGTCGACTTGACAATAGACGGAGCGGATGAAGTATCCCCTGCACTGAATCTGATAAAGGGGCGAGGTGGAGCGTTACTCCGCGAAAAAATTGTGGCTCAAGCGAGCCGGCGCGAAGTTATAATTGTTGACGAAACCAAACTTTCGCCGGCACTGGGAACTCGTTGCCCCGTCCCCGTCGAGATACTGCCGTTTGGTTGGCGATCCCAAGCAGCATACTTGGAATCGCTGGGGGCGCGTATCAATGTCCGTCGAAACGGCCGTGGCGACAACCGGATCACCGATCAAGGCAACATGATCATCGACTGTGATTTTGGCGTAGTCGATAAGCCGCGCACACTTGCAAGCAACCTTGACGCTCGGGCGGGAATAGTTGCTCATGGCCTCTTTATCGATTTTGTATCCGAGATCGTCGTCGGTACGCATGACGGACTCCGTATTCTAGCGGTGCCACAGCCCCCAAAAGCATCCACCCAGCTCAATCCAAATACATCCATAAAAGCGTAATACCAACTATGGAGGGGAAATCAATGGAAAGACGGGATATCCAACCACCACAAATGCTGATCGCGGGCAGCGCCGGCGCTCACGCGCGTGTCGCCGCCATACGCATTGTCGATGAGATAAAGGACGCCCTTTCTGAAAAAGGTTACTGTACGCTCTTCCTCAGCGGAGGGGCTACACCCCGCCCGGTGTACAAGGAAATGGCCAGACCGCAAACCAGCAAAACCGTTGACTGGACAAAAGTTCAATTCTACTTTGTAGATGAAAGGTGTGTTCCTCCTGATCACCCGGAAAGCAATTACCGTATGGCCGCCGAGGAATTCCTGAGCCCAATTCATGCCGCGGCTGAGCAGATCCATCGCATACGAGGCGAATCATCCGACCCTGAATCAGAGGCAACGCGTTATGCCGGCGAACTTCCCACCGGAGACATTGATATAATGATACTTGGAATTGGTGCCGAAGGCCATACGGCTTCGCTTTTTCCCGACTCAAAAGCTTTGAATGAAGTTCAACGGCCGGCTGCGGCGGTAATCGTCCCCGCATCACCATCGCGGCGTATAACTATAACTCCGCCGGTCATAAAGCGAGCCAGGCAACGCATTGTACTGGCTTCCGGCGTTTCGAAAGCCGGGATTATCGCACGAGCTATTCGGGGTCGGTATATGCCGAATGTGCTACCGGTACAATTTGCTCTTCCCGGCCTGTGGATACTCGATGCCGACGCCGCTTCGGAGTTGCGGATTGAAACCGATCAAGAGCTGCTTTAGTAGACATTGAGTATATTTTCGTCACTACGCTCTCGGTCAACCGGTTCAGCCGGCCGCCGCGCCGGTTGGCACGGCTTCTTTTTCTCGGTTGCCGACACCCACTATACGATCGATATCTTCTTTCATAAGCGTCTCATGTTCCAATAAAGCGACGGCAAGTCTGTCGAGCTGTTCACGATTTTCGTGCAGTACAGCCCACGCTCGCTCATGCATATCACGGAGTAGCTTTTGAATTTCTTCATCAATTATCGCGGTGGTTGTCTCGCTAAATTCTCTCGGCTGTGCCAATTCACGTCCAAGAAAGGGATGTTCTTGGCTTTGAGTGAATGTCGCCGGCCCTAAGCGGTCGCTCATACCCCATTCGCAGACCATTTTTCGTGCAATTGCGGTTACCACATGAAGATCATTGGCGGCACCGTTGGACAGTTGGCCGAATACTAAAAGCTCCGAAGCACGCCCGCCGAGTGCAACAGCGATTCGACTGAGCAAATAATCACGGTTTAAGTTGTGTCGCTCGGTTTCGGGGACCTGTTCCGTCGCACCCAATGTTCGACCGCGCGCAATGATCGTTACCTTTTGTAGTGGATCGGTTTCGGGCAACAGTTTGGCAACAAGGGCATGCCCGGCTTCATGATAGGCGACCGTTTTGCGTTCCTGCTCATTCATTAGATCTTCACGTTCGGCACCAAGCAATATTTTATCGCTCGCGTCATCGAGGTCCGTACTGTCTACCTTATTTTTCTTTTTTCGTCCGGCCAAAAGCGCCGCTTCATTTACCAGGTTACGCAGATCCGCCCCCGAAAACCCCACGGTCCTTGCGGCCACCACATCCAGATCTACATCCGCGGATAGCGGAACACTCCGCGTATGGATTTTGAGAATTTCCAGTCGTGCCTTTCTTTGAGGAAGATCCAGTGCGATTTGTCGATCAAATCTGCCGGGTCGTGTAAGTGCGGGATCCAGAACGTCCGGCCGATTCGTAGCCGCTATCACAATTACGGACTCATGCGGCTCAAACCCGTCCATTTCGGAGAGGATTTGGTTGAGCGTTTGTTCACGCTCATCTTGTCCTCCACCGATTCCCGTTCCCCTGATCCTCCCGACGGAGTCAATCTCATCGATAAAAATGATTGAGGGTGCCAGTTTCTTGGCCTCTTCAAACATTTTCCTGACTCGCGAAGCGCCTACGCCCACGAACAATTCTATAAACTCCGAACCGCTAATGCTAAAGAAAGGGACCTCGGCTTCCCCCGCCGTAGCTCTGGCAAGGAGTGTCTTCCCGGTTCCCGGCGCCCCCATGAGCAACACCCCTCTTGGTATTTGGGCTCCCAAACCGGTGAACCTTTTGGGATCCCTCAAGTAATCAACAATCTCGGCAAGGTCCCGTTTCGCATTTTCCAATCCGGCAATATCACTATAATGAATGTCTTTGCTCGACTGTCGAAACCGCCGCGCCGTCGATTTGCCAACCCCAAATATCCCTTCCGCATGTCCCCCTATCTGCCTTCGAATGCGCGATCCCGCATATATGAGGTAGCCAATAAGCAACAGCCAAGGGAAAGCGAATATAAGAATCGTTGTCCACATTGAGGGGTCGGTCGTCTCAGCATCAACTATAACGCCTTTTTCTCGAAGCAGAGGCATAAGATCCGGCTCGGCAAACGACGGCCTCGTTGTAACAAAACTCTTCGCCCGCACCGTATCGCCGGTTGTCGTTATCGTCTTAATACTATCCGAGACAAATTCACCGCTGATTTCATCGCCTCGGGCCATAATGCGCGAAACATTTCCCTGCTCCACTTCGTCCAAGAATTGCGAAAATGGAATTGAGCTTTGCTCCGATTCAAAAGGCCGTGTCATGAAGTAAAACAGGACGGCAAAAATAAGAATCCATATCAGCAAACCGAAGGCGCCTTCCGGCGACGACGACGAAGGCCCCGGCTGGCCCCTACTCGTAGAAGGCCGTTTCCCTTCATTCATAAACTATACCGAACCTTTCCTCCAAGCCTCTCCCCTCCCGGCCCGCCATACGGATTTAATAGATCTCCATATTCTTTCAACGCGCCAATACTTCCCTTACCGCACGCGTTGGCCGCGGCGGCGCCGCAGCCCATTTCAGGCTTATCACTCGGGGAACGAATCTTGGTAATGTGTCAACCAACCAAAAGAGCAAAGGACATGCCGGCAGGCACCTACGCGGGTCATTGCATGTCCCCCTTTCTTCGGCTATGGACACCCCAAAGCTACCGCGTACGCATCACCCCCACGTAGCATAAGTAACAATAGAGAAGCAATCGACCGGCAATCGACCCGGCGTCTCTTTTTTCGGTATTTATTGACATTATGCAAT
>WJJU01000274.1 GCA_014729595.1 Chitinivibrionales bacterium | reverse complement strand
GCTTTCGAATCGGGCAATAAGCCGCGTGAGATACGCGGTACCAAGGGCAACGTTTATTTCGGGAATAAACAGGTCTTCTTTCCTCAATAGAGGAATGCCCAAATCCGCCGCCACTTCCTGCGCCGTCTCGAATTTGAGCTGCATAAGACCGAAGGCACCGCTAAACTTACCGCTCCGATACCTTCCCAACGCTTCGGGATCGAAGACGCTTTCAACGTGAATCACCGCCAGCACCAAGAAGGGATCATAGCCGTAGCGACGACTGTTGCGATATACCAATTCCGTCAAGAGAAACAAGGTACTCTCAGGCAATCGCCCTCTGACAAAACTTTCGAGCGTCGTCGATATAATCCATTTCTCGCGCAACTCAGTCAAACGATGCTCGGCGACGATTCCAGCCGAACGAAGGGTGGCGACGGCTTCGCTGTTGTTGCGGATGCGTCTCTCGTTGGTCGCCGCCACACCCACAAGAATCACCAGCACCGTCACTATCAGCGTCATTGCGACGATAACGGCCAGCTCCGAAAGCCATATTTTGCCGCGATGCAGCAGGATCGGTACGTATTGCACTCTGATGCTCATTGGCGATTACCGTCTCGAAATTGCGGTCGACACGTATAAATGCGCGATCAAACCCGCCTAACACCGTTGGAATGCCCGGCACCTCCACCGTCACCGGCGTCTCCCCCCAATGACCGGGGCCATATTCGCGGCGGATCAGCCGTATCGGCGAGAAAAAGAACCACCATTTTTCGGCCGGGAAATAGTGTTCGTGCCCGTCGCTTATTCGGGCGATTCCGGAATTGTGTCGCGCAAAAGCCCTAGCTGCCGTAAGGGGCGAAGGCGCTCGCGAAGACGCTCTATCTCTATTTGATTCTCGTGCTTCCAGGTGATAAGCGTGCGAATTTCTTCCTCTTGCTTCCTGATGAGCCTGTTTTGGATCCTGATTATTAGCGCCAGAGAAAAAAACCATCCACAGAGCACGAACAGCAAGAAAACGGCGACCGGACGTGAAAGCCTCACGCCGGTTCGTCTCGACAACAATATGCCTCGACGACGAATGTTGTTCCAGAAGCCATGCGAATATACCGCTCGGGCATTGGGAAAGATGGCGAATAGGTTTCGATAGCGCGCGAACGCCGTCGATACCGCCTCGTTACTGAATACCAGCCTCAGATCCCCCCCTTTACCTTTGACCATATTGAGCATATCCAGAAAGAGCGGAACCACCCCCTCGTTGATTTCGGTCACCGCTTCCAAATCAACAACCAACGCCCGATGACCATCCTCAATAAACCCCTCGATTTTCTCGCGAATATTGGGGACCTGCTCGCTGTGAAACGGCCCCGAAAGAAAGAGCCAAATCGTGTTTCCCCTACTTTCGATAGTAATATCGAGCGCTTCAGATCGCATCGATAATCTCCCTGCTCACCCGCAATTTTTTCATCTCCAGCTTTCCTACCAGTGACCAAGCGGCGTTCTCACCTAAAGAGACGGGAGAATAGACAACAAGGGTCGTTCCCATATAATTGCCGGCCTTCTTCCCGCTTGGATCACCGGCTTCCACACACCATACACCAACCGGCTTCTGAGTCACAAAGCTTATCGCCACCCCAAGAACCATGTCGTGCAAAGACCACTCCGTGACTCCTTCGAGCAACACACGATTGTGCCTCAGGTGTCTATGCTTGGTACGACCGCATTTGAGATGCGCTCGGTCGCCGGGTACGCCCGGCAGAGCGAATGTGAATTCAACCGCAAAAACAAAAGAATAGCCGGCCAGAGATTGGTTCAATAGCTGGTAGGCAAACGAGAACTCAGGGACACTTTCCCGCAACCCAAAAGCTTTCTCAACTACGAGCGGGTACTGCTTTTCTTCGATAAGCAAAGCACCCTGTCGTCGAAGAACTGCTTTAACGCTGTCGGGTGATTTTTTAAGCTTATAGTCGTATGGCCCTCGAACGAAATCGCCTCGTTCGTCACCCTCCCCCGTTAATAGCCCGACCACTTCCCCCTCATGCGCAAGAAAATGATCTACAAAAGAAAGCCGTGATTTGCCGGGGACCAAGATGCGGGGCGGTTCGTGTTGCTTAGGATTGTATGCGGCAAACACATTGGCATGAGCGGCGCGAAAGTCCAGTTCAAACACCTGTCCGCCATTCTTATGATCGATATACGCTTTAAGCGCGCTGTTTGAAAGAACAATGCATTTTGTCCCGTTTCTCAGAAAATCGGCAATCCTGATTTGTCCCCCCTTGAGATGCTCGCGCTTGGCCAACCGTGCCTCCAAGGCGATCATCCTCCCGTAGGTCCAAAGCCTGTCTCTAATATCGGGGAACCCGCCGACGGCGTGAGGGAGATAGCGATTAATATCTTGAATGAAAAACAACTCCCTTTTTAGCGACTCGGTCTTTTTGCCCGCTCCCCCCTCGGCAACCTGCCACGCAAGAGCCGTCATTTTCCTCTGCATGATACCGACTTGATCAAAAGTATGAAGAAAGTTCTGGAACCCGGGAACCGGCTCGTTCTCTTCGCGCTTAAAAGCCAAGCTTGGCGGAATGTATTGCAACCCCGCGGGCGGGGATGAAGCCGGGACTTCATTGAGAAGCGCCAGTTGGAACTTCAGCAAGATTGTTTCGATTCCTAGAGCCACGCGATCGAGCCAAGAAAAAGGATTATGCTCCTCATTCTCCACCAAGGGAACAAGATAGTCAATGACCACCAAGCTTGCCGAACACCCCGCCGCATCGCGCTCTACCACCGAAGTCAGCCATTCCGCAAGATTGGGCGGAGCGGTAAAATGGTGCATGACATGCGCCGCCAAAACCACCGTTGAAGTACCGCCGCACTCAGTCACCCAATAACCGCAACAATCCCGATGGGATCGCGGAAAAAGGACCTGCGAAAGAACCGCATATTGCAAACCACACTCCGCCATTATATCGACGCATGAGGGTTCCCAATTTGAGAACGCCGGCACAAAACCATCCGGCCGCACTCCCGCCAGCTCGTCGAAAAGCTCCATACCGGCCCTAACATTCGCGGCGGTCAGCCATTGAGGAGAAAAACTCACAAACGGCTCAGTGTACCCCGGTAAAAGCCACTCCAGGTCGCCGCGCTTGCTTATGTCACGGAGCTGGGCAAGCAGCAAGGGATCAATGAGCTGGAGCATATATGCGGGCAAGACCAGCCCTAAACGAAGATTCTGATGTCCCGCCAAGAGCCCCACCAACTTCCGCGCAAACCTATCCAATACCTCACGAAGGCGATCTCGGGGTAAAAGAACGTTCTTGTAAGGATGAACCAAAAGTGCTAAGCCATGTCGTTTCATACACACAAAGTATACATTGGCCGAAGAAACAATACAAACCGATCCGCAAGCACGGCCGGCTGGTAACGCTTGCCGACTATCGCTTTAGCCAAGAAAAACCGGAACGCAAAAGGTACGTACCTGGGACCCTCATCCGTAAGCGGGGCCGGTGACAAAAGGCGCCGCCGGTAGGATTTTATAGTGCGTGCAAGAGAAGTGAGAGCTATAAGCACGATTGTGCGTTGTTGAAAAGAATCAACAGCCGTCCAAAAGAACCACAAGAGGAATCAATCGTTTGCGGGAAACTTTCGTTCTAAACCGCCGGCGGCGCTCTCCTTGGCGTCCGCCGTTTCCTTCATTTCCCGTACTTTTGTCGCCATCTCCAGTGCCTTGGTCTGGAGCCCGTCGGCAATAGCACGCATGTTGGACATTAGCAGCTTTTGTTGCGCCAAATACGATTTATAAACGGCAACGGGGGTCGAGTCAAGGGCGGCCGCGGCCATATCGGTATGCCCCGCCGACACACGGCTGAATTCCCCCAAACTGGATTGATATTCTCTCATTTGCTCAAGAAGCTCCCGGGCCTGCTCCTCCAGCTCCTCTGAATCATCGGCCAATCTCCGGGCCATTCGCCTAAGCTTGTCGGCCTCTTGGCGTAAGGTTTTCGCCTCTTCTCTGATTTTTTCAACCTCGGCTTCCGATCGATCATTGGTAGCCGAACTCTTCGATACCGGTTCTCCCGCATTCACCGATACGCGCGACACCCCGGTCGTCGCCCCCGAATCACGCGGCGACTCCGAATCAGCTCCCGCGCAAATCGTCGTCGCCGCCACGATTGACATCGCAATCATTATATGCTTTCCCATCTTGTACCTTCTCATCGTTTGCCCTATCATGATCATAAGAATTGCCGAATAAGCCTCATTATGCGCATGCGTTTTCGCTCGACTTGTTGAAAACCGTCCGATACCGAAAAGTACTCGCGCACCGGCTGCGCGGCACTCCATCCAATCAATAATTTCGAATATTATTAAGCGCTTCTTTAGCAGGCAACGGCCTTTCGCCCATGTGCACGAGAATTCGGTGTACCACACTGTCCGATTCCACGGCCTTGCCTCCCAACGTGTCGCCCACGAGTTTCGACCGCCCCCCGCGCTCAATCGTGCGCCGGCGGAGAACCGCCTTTGGAATCGGCTCATTTCTTATGATTCGAGCCGTTCACGCAATTCGCGATATCGCATACGACTAACGGGGAGTCGAAGTCCTTGGCGAGTTTCAAGTTCATACTTGCCCCCACCATGCACGTGGAGCGTCAATGCTTCATGCATATCAGCGATATACGATTTGTGTATGCGGACAAAGTGCGACGGCAGTATTCGCTCAAGCTGCTCGAGCGATTTTCCGTGAAGCGCCAAGCCACCGTCGTAAAGATGTATTTCGGCGTAATCACCGGCACCCTTGAGATAGCTGATCTGTTCGACCGGTACTATTTGGAGGCGACCATGATTGCGTATCACCAGCATCTTGGCCGAAACACCGCCCGGCCGTTCAAGGCGCTGAAAAGCGCGGGAAAGGCGCTCGCGATCGAGCGGTTTCGGCACAAAATCCAACACACCGTACTCGTACGCTTCAAGCGCACGGTCAGTATTTGCCGAAACAACGATGGTTTGGAACGATTCCGCCACGGCACGCCGGAGCAAATCGAATCCGTCCTGTCCCTGTAGATTGAGATCGAGGAGGAGGACATCTATCCGATTGCTGCTCAGACAATCTTCGGAATCATCCAGCGTCTCCCGCCTGTGCACCTCGCCAATCTTATCGCCCAGTACGTCACGCACCATCCGCTCGAGATGCCGCGCCGCCACCCGCTCGTCTTCGACAATGAGTATATTCATCTACCGCTCCCGCGCAATTGTGATGACTACCAACCATCCCCCTTCAACAGCACCGCCGCCGACCTCCCATCGCCCGGGGAACGCTTCCTCAAGACGCGCTTTCACGTAGCGAAGCCCCGTCCCCTCCCGCACGGTATCACCACTTGAGGATACATGCCCGTCGTTGAACAGACGCAGTTCCAAGCGTCCCGGCGACGTAATGCACGACAGCATAAATGCACCTTTGTCTCTTCCGCGAAACCCATGCGTCAAACCATTTTCAACCAACGTATGGATGACCAGAGGGGGAAGCAATTCATTGCCGGTTCCCCCCTCAACTACCATACTGAATTCTTTGTCGTGCCGTAAGCTCATAAGCTTCAGGTGCTCACGGCACAGCATTATTTCTTCGCTTAAAGGAATCACTCTTTCGCCCGAAAACGAAAGAAGCATTCGAAGCTCCCCCGCCAGTGTGCTCACAAGCTTTGCCGCCGTCTTTGGCTCCTCATCCAGCCATGCCAATACCGAGTTAAGTGAATTAAGCAAAAAATGAGGCTGTATGTGCTTTTTCAGAAGCTCCACCTCGAGCCGCGCGCTACGCAACTGAGCCTCTTGGTGGCGCCTGTTGCGCTGCGCCATCTGACGGGCAAGTGAAATCGCCAACGAGATGTTGAGAGCCAGCAGACCAACTGCCCACGCGTTCTCGAACCCCATCCTATTGGTTCCATATACGCCCACCAGAAAGGCCGCCAAACCCCAAACGGCGGTCAAACTTCCCTGCCGACGCTTTAGTCGACCCCATACGGCTACCAAAATCGAAAAAACTATGGTACCGTACGCATGCACCTGATTAGCAGTGGCAAAAAAGCCCAGCATCCGGGGGGGAAGAAGGCCGAATGGGACCAGCCTCGGCAACAGCACTACGGTGAGTGCCATGCCGCCGATTGCCGTGGAGAGCCGCCTGCGTAGCGGTACCGAAAATTCAAACAGGAAAAATGCGGGTAACAACCCCGTCATGAGCACCCAGGGGATATCATTTATCAGAGCCAAAAGATAGTACCTGCTCAGATCGATCTGGAAGTATCGCAACGCCCCACGAATACTCATATACGCAGCCGACGACAAGCTAAATCCACTAAAAAACAAATACGACCATCGATACCCTCTTCCAAAGAGCACGACGAAGTGAAAAAGCGACGCGATAATAAACATACCGGCGAAAAGGAAACTTAGGGCCTGACTTGTCGAAAGCATCCCCCGCAGTCGTCCGAGATACCCCATTTGAATAG
>WJJU01000273.1 GCA_014729595.1 Chitinivibrionales bacterium | reverse complement strand
TCATAGCACGATATCGTTTCGGGTTCTATGCCGGTTTGCGAAAGAACCGAGCCGATAAGGTCCGCATGAGCATTTGGATTGGGAACCGTATAGCCCATTGTTTTACCGCCGTGATTTAGTCCGCTACCCTTGATAACGGCGTGAATGGTGTCACCGTCAGCCTCCGCCCGCCATAATGGTTTCAACAACAGCGCCCCGACTCCCTCGCCGGGCACAAATCCGTCGGCTGCGTTTCCAAATGTGTAAGATTTACCGGTGGGCGACAGCATGTTCATTTGACACATGCTCAGATACTTTGCCGGATGAAGGTAAAGGTTGACTCCGCCGGCGACGGCCATAACGCATTCGTTCCTTCGCAGACTTTCGCAAGCCAGATGAATGGCACTCAACGATGAAGAGCAGGCCGTGTCAACGGCCATACTCGGGTCGCAAAAATTGAAGAAATAGGACACTCTGTTCACCACCGACCAAGGAAGCGAACTCGGAAGGTTGGTGTTTCCCTTCTCCCATTGTTCCGGACCGTACAGCAGATAGGTGTTGGTCGTGATACCGGCGAAAACTCCGACGCGAGGACAGGCCTGATCCGGTTCCAGTAGCGCCAGTCTCATACCGGTATAGTGAGCGTTATCCAAAACGTTCCAGGTGGTCTCCAGAAATAATCGCTCTTGCGGGTCCATCGCCTCCGCTTCCTTGGGCGATATGTTGAAGAACAACGGATCAAATTTGTCTACGTCGTTCAGAAAACCGCCCCATTTCGCGTATATCGATCCCTCCGCGGCGCGAGCGGGGTCCTGGTGGTAGAAGTGATCCGCGTCCCACCGATCCGTCGGTACTTCGCGCGTCGCGTCCCTTCCCGCGCTGAGGTTTTCCCAAAAGTCTTCTAAAGTGTCCGCACCGGGATAACGACCGCTTATTCCGATAATGGCTATGTCCATAGATCGCCGCTCATCTTGTTCCGTATAGGCATGGCGGACCATGGTACTTTTACCGGGCGCAATGTTGGTCGGGTTCGAATAGTCCTTGTCGTGAAGCCTTGCGGGTATGAACGAAGAAGAGCGGGGTTCGACCAGCATATTCATTGCATGGGCGTAGTTGTCGGCTAAATGATTGGACAATTGATCAATATTTTCGAACTCATAGAGTAACGTCGCCGGAATGGGGCCGATCATTTTTTCCAATTCAAGATTAAATTTCTTAATCATAAACGAATCAACTCCCAGCTCTCTGAAAGTCGTTTCCGCCTGTAACTCTTCGAAAGGAAATCCGGTGATTTCCGATACGATACGATGCAACTGTTTTCTTGTCTCCACGACGAGACGCTCACGATCGATAAACTTATCATCCGCGTTATTGGTGCTTTCCCCGCGGAACATTCTGTTTTGCGAAAGTTCGTCACGGGTGCTTGGTTCGCCGAAGCATACCATGTACCGGGAATTGAACCCGTTCAGCGCTTCCTCAAATGCCGTTAGCCCCACTTTAGCCGGCATGGCCATCATGCCGCTATTCGCAAAAACGACCTCTTGTTCCTCTTTTTTGCTTGCCGCCCCGCCTTCCGCCCAGAGCGGCCAATTTATGGAAAGCGTTTTACCTTTGCGAAGACCGCGCTGCACCAGTCGATTTCGGTATTCCGCAAAGCCGTCCATGAATCCGTTCGCATAGGCGTAATCGCATTGTCCCGCACTACCCGTGACAGCGGCGACCGACGAAAACAGTACAAAAAGATCGAGAGACATGGTGCGGGTTGCATTATCGAGAAGTATTGTTCCTCGTACCTTCGGTTCCAGGACGGCCGCTGATTCTTCAGCGCTCTTATTGATGAAGAAATTGTCCCGGCTAAAGTCCGCCGCATGAAGGATGCCGTGTAGACACCCGAATGTGTTTATTGTTTTACTCATAAGAGCTTTTACATCATCCGCTTTGGAGATATCCGCGGGTACGTAAATGACTTTGGTTCCGAATCCCCTCAGTCCCTTCAATATCTCCCGGTAGCGACTGGTAAGCTCTTTTCCGCCGGTGAGAACGAGGTGTGCCTGATACTCCGATGCAAGATATTCCGCGAAAATAATTCCTAGTCCGCCCATACCGCCGGTAATCAGATATACGCCTTTTGTCTTGATCGGCGCACGCTCCAGGTCGGTGCGGTTGCTGCTATTTTTACTTACGACCGTAAGCTCGCGCACCAAACGTTTCTCGGCGCTTTTGCCGTCGCTTTGATAGAGTACCTCTACATTCGAATCGACTTCATCCATAATTTCTCTACATATTAGGCGTACCGCGGCGGAAGACGGTTCGACGGCGCGGTTCGATATCGCGTTCATCTCAATATTCTTGAATTTCCAAGCAGGATTTTCTAAGTGAATGGAACGCATAAACCCCGATAGAGCCGAGCAAAAAGGTCGCCCGGTATCGTTACCCAAATAAAAATTGTAAAGCGATATCCCCTTTGTATCCTTAGGTGGACCGGCATGCATTTCTTTGGCGGATACGCTTATTGTTTGGATCAAATGAAAGAGCGGAAGGAATTCGACGCCGTTTTGTCGCTGCCAAAGGCTATTCTCCAATCCTTGGGAATCTAGCGACCACAAGCAAAGTATCGTATCAGGAATCAAAGCGCTCTCGTGCAAAGAGCGTAATAATGTTCGAAAATCTTCGGCATTATTTGGCCGAATCGCGTATGATACGTTTCCGAACGATTGGAACGCCGTGCCTTTACGAACTCTTATGATGCGGGGAACGTTGATACCCTCCCTGGCATCCAAGGTGCGCTTAAGCTCCGCGGCATAGTCATAGTCGGTATCAAGTACGAGCCAAATTCGGCCGTTCTTTTTTTGATTGGAACCGTTTTCCGCCGAGAAGCGACGAAGTGTCGGCTCAACCCATTCTATACATCCTAATTCGTAATTAACCGCATTCGGTTCGGAAGGGGGTAT
>WJJU01000272.1 GCA_014729595.1 Chitinivibrionales bacterium | reverse complement strand
GCCGTAGAGTGTCCAAACGAGATTGGTCCCGTCGAAATCGACCTCAAACACCCGCACGTGCCGACCAGGCCTGAAGAGGGTCGGTTGTCCCATGTCGAGATTGCCCATGCCTTGATAATGGAAGTTGTTGTCGGCTCCCCGTGGCACCGTCACATCAACCGCATTGGGATTGTAGTAGCCGAAATGCGCGGTGAAACTCCCGTCGGGGTTCGCGATGACCTCCTCGAGCACGGGACTCACGTCGTCGAACTCAACATACCCCTCGGCGGCCGATCCACTGGCCGTAGCGGTCCGTCCGTTGAGCGTCCATACCAGATTGCTCCCATCAAAGGCCACCACGAACACGTCCTGATGCCTGCCCGGGAGGAACAGGTCCGGTTGCCCCTTATCGGGGTCGCCGCTTCCGTAATAGTGACAATGATTTTCGAACCCTACGGGAACGGAAACCGATGTGGTATTGGGGTTATAGTACCCGAAGTACGCCACATAGCCGCCGGTGCCATCGGCAAGCACCCGCTCGAGTACCGGGCTCACCGGTTGCCCCTGCACGCCGACCGTCGCGGCATCGGCCGACGCCGTAGCCGTCCTGCCATCGAGGGTCCACACGAGATTCGTACCATCGAATACAACCGGGAAGGCATCGACGACACGGCCGGAGAGCAGCTCAACGGGTTGCCCCTTGTCCTGGCCGCCTTCGCCATGATAGTGGAACCCGTTGTCGGCACCTACGCCAATCGTCACCACGGTTGTATTTGGATTGCTGTACCCAAAGACGGCCGTATAGGTACCATCCCCATTGTCGAGCACACGCTCAAGGACGGGGCTGACCGCTTGAGCGGGTTTTGCCTCCGGCGCGCCGGCGGCCAAGCCGCTTGCCGTGGCGGTCTTGCCGTTGAGCGCCCACACCAGGTTCGATCCGTCGAATACCACCGTGAAGGCATTTCGGATGCGTCCGGCAAGGAATTCCACCGGCTGCCCCTTATCCAATCCATTCTCTCCGCCATAGGCAAAGCGGTTATCGCCGCCGACGGGGATCGTCACGCTATGGTCGTTGGGGTTGTAATAGCCGAAGAAAGCCGTATAGGTGCCGTCGCCGTTGTCCTCCACGGTTTCCAGCACCGGGCTGATCTTCTGATTGGGCGCGGGAAGGTCCGCGGATTTTCCGGTAACCAGAATGCTGCCGATCTCGGCGTAGTAATTCCGCTCCCCTTCACCGGTGAGATACTGCACCCGCAGGGCCGAAAATCGTGTAACCGAATTGTCGTCGGCATCGATATAGTGCTGCATTCCCTTTCCGTCCGCGGCGTCGTAGAGAACCCGGATGCCCCCATCACGGCCGAGTATCCATCGCAGCATCACCACCCGCGCATCCGCGCCATCCGGAGTGAGACGGTGCGAGAATCCTTCGGCTATAGGTGTATACTCGCCGTCTTCCACCTTCTTGAGAAGCAGATCGTAGCTGGTGTGCAGGTCCTGGGTGCGGTTGGGCTTGTACTCCAGCACATAGGCAGGCTCTCCCGCCAGGTCCAGCAGTGTTACGAACACCTTGTTGAGCTCACGCCAGCTCTCGCCCGTGTTCGGCGTTGGGAACCGCAGCGGCAGCTCGACCGTCACATCTTCCTGCGAGCGGTCTGTATTGAAAACCGGTGTCGTCGCCGTCGCCATGGCGCCCCATCCGCCGCTGGTGGTCGCACGCATGCGGTCATGATCCCGGTCCAGTTGCCAGAACGACACGTCGCTGAACCCAAGATCACTCAGCACCGTTGCTTCATCGGATGAGAAATCCTCGAAATAGGGCAATTCCGCCCCGGCTTGCCCGGTCCCGAAGCCCGGGCCCATGTGGTAGACCGCCCGGTAACTCTTGTCCCACACGAACCTGCTCGAGCGCGGGGCTCCGGCGTCTGCCTTGCCCCAGTACATGGAGATCTCCTGCTCGCCGCTGTTGCCGGCGACAAACGGAACGCGCACCCAGAACGCGGCAGATTTATTCGTTGCGTCATAATACTCGATCTCGTGCTCGAACGGCATTTCGCCATCAGGGTCAACCTCGTCGGGACCGCGCCCGAATCGAATATCGTGTCCGTCGGCTGCCGCCTGCGAAAAGTCAAAATTACCTCTGTCGAGCCGCACCAGAACCGGGTAATCGTTTACATCACCGTACAGGCCGATATCGCGGGTGTCGATGGTGAATGCCTTGGAGTGGGGCCAGTCGTTGAGGTTCTCTTCGCTACCCAGCACCATACGACGCTCGTAGGTGCTGACGTTGCCGGCGATATCGGTTGCCTCTATGACCAGGGTGAAGATGTCGCCGGCCTGGAACTGCTCCTCGATACCCTCCAGATCGACGATGCAGTCCATGTGAGCCGAAGTAGCTCCGTCATGGTCCAGCTCACAGCGCCGGCGCTGAGGATCTTCTTTCACGTAGGCCGTCGACCTATCTATGCCGCGCTCGTCGGTGATCAGTGCGTTGGCCAGAAGCTCGTACATGCTGCCGGAGCCGATGGCACGGTAGAGGATGGGGTGGACGGTGGAGATGACTGGTGAGGTGCGATCAACTATTATTGTGGCACTTCGGGGGCTTTCCGCAGTATTGCCGACAAGATCATTGGCGGTGACGATCATTTCGTAGATGCCGTCGCAAAGGATCTTGTGCTCCGAATCAAGTAGCGGTACAGAGAATTCCGCCGGATTACCATCAAGGCCGGCCGTTCTCTGAGTTAGCAAGCCCTCGAGTATGCCGGTAGCTCCAAGGTGTACTTCGCCTGGTTCTGAGAGAGTGACCGAAACATGAGCAACTTCAGTTGAAGTGTTCGCATATTGCGGGGTGACCACAAGCGAGCCAATTAGTGGGTTTTGAACATCGCGTCTTATGTAGACATGGTTTGTTGGTTTATTGTCCGCGGAGGCCCGCCCGATGGTGGTGAATATATGATTGTCGATCCCTGGGAGCTCAATATCACTCGCACACCACACCCACCGGCCTTCACTGGCTGGGGAAACTGTAATCCGTCCAGGATTGTACTCTATAGCAGTGGCATCCCACGTTGTATAAGGTGATACATACAAATAGACGTTGTTGTGATCGCCCTCCCGCACCGTGCCGGTGAGGGTAACAGCCGTTTCTGTTGTGGGTGAGACCGGGGGATCGATAGTGATAAAAGATTGCTCATTGAGTGCGCCATAGACCGAAAAGTGACCTACTTTGCCACGGAGGGCGAGGACCTCATTGGGTTCGAACGTGTTATCTACCGGCCGTGTGGCGGAAGACTCGGTATTGTACATGTATGCGGAGAACTCCGCACGAGACAGTTTGTGTTCCGGATCCAAATAGTATATCCCAATATCGCCAAGGTTTGAGGGACTACCAATTGCATCAATATCCCTATGGGTGAGATAGAAGACTAATTGCGGCTCTTGACCTTGCCGGAACATGATATTTGACGGACTGATATCGACAAGAAACCCATCTGGAATATGCGTATTCCCAAACTGCTCAGGGGTAACGGGGTTTATTGCAACCATGCCATCAAAATTGCATTCGTTAGAGAAGCGTAGCGTTGCCCTTCGCAAAGGACTCTTTACGTCTATCGATACACCTGGCTGAACCCTTGTACCCACTGCCACTGTTGTCGTTACTTGACACCTCTTACCACCGGCATCACGGGGCGTGATACGTACGAAATAGGTCCCTGCTTTATATGTTGCATCCCAGTAGCCTAGTGTAGCCTTTCCTTTTTCCGAAATAGTTACAGGCGCCGGAACGTTCGCAGCGAACCATTTTTCAACCTGTGGATCGGGGTCATATACCATTACATCGCCCTGGTGGACGGTGAACGGATAGCCCTTATCTACGGTGAAATTGAACTCAATCGGCACCAGGCGTTTCGGCACTGCATTCGCCGCAATACGTGGTCTGAACACAAGCTGGTCACTGCTCACCGCTGCATTCATTTCGAAACACGGATTGGGGGTCCCATCGACATAACGGAAACCGACACCCGACCCGGCGTATGAAGTCCAGGGCGTGGCTTTGAATGAAAGTCCTTCTCCGTCATGGTGGCGTAAAGCCCCGCTCCCGTTAGACCACAACCCAAACTGCCGCGAAGATTCGGGTACATCCGTCCAGTGCGTCGATGTTTCAACAATAGGAATTACTATCCCCGCTGATTGCGCAAGTTGCCGGTAGGCTTGTGCAATGCTTGCTTCCGCACCGAGTTCACTGAAGCCGGAACCGAAGGTAGACTCCGTCAAATGAAGATTATCTTCATTATGAGGTGATTCATACTCGTTGGCACGGTAATAGCCACGGATAAGGTTCTTGTTCGCAGACAAGATTGGATCCCGCCACTGGGCGCCTGGCGAGTTCCATGGTTCCATCGATGCGGTATTACTGTCCATAACGTAGTCGACCGTCAATTCGCTAGCCTCTAAATTCCATGCCAATCGGCCACCATGGGTTAGTTTATCATCACAGCCTTCTGTTAAGTTACAGTTATCATCGGGCGGGAAAAGGAATCTTTCGTAGGTAACATCATGAGCTGCATCCGGCGCGGGAATGACCTTGCTCGGCAAGTTTACGGTATAGTGTTCTTGAGCCCCAATAGTCAGACTATCCTTTAAGCTTACTCTGAAGTGGAAGCCATCATTGGGGTGAACGGCGTCTTCACGTCCGTTTTTGGTTACCCATCGAAAAGTATCGTTGTCTTTAACATCCTGATCGCCGATGTAACACTGGCCGGTTGCGGGTGGGAAGGGCATGCATACACCGTCCACTTTTTCTGTCGGAACAGGTGCAGTGGGGGATAGAAATACTGAACCTTCATAGCGAAGATCCTTATCACAATCAGCACAAATACTAACGTCCCATGTTCTCTCAAAAGATTGAGTGCTGGACTCTTCATTGGTTAGCAGAAAGCTGGATGATGCAACGCTCAATCGGTAGTTAGTTGGGTATTCACTGGCCCCAGCCGGTAATATGCCCTTCACGCTGAACAATGCCTGACCATCAACAGGCACTAGTTCCTTCAGAGTTGGTTCCCATTCTGGATCGGCATTCGATGAAACATCGATAAAATGCTCACTTTCTCCCGGCAATAGCGATATGGATGACGATGTCTCGTAGGAGAACATCGGCACCCATTCTGACGATCTAAGCTTCGCCCAATCAATCCGCACCGCCCCGCTTGCGCCGGCGTGATCGCCATCAACGGAGGCCACAATGTCACCGTCACGGTGGAAGATTCCTTGTAAATCGACTGGATCCACCGGATAATCACCTGTCTCGTAGATGCAATCGACGAGAGTACCATTCTTCGTGTAAACGCGCACCCATTCAACCAGAGGGTCTCCTTCGATAAATGTATTAAACCAGGAGGTGCGAGTACCTCTTCGGGATCCTTCTTCACCCCATGTGATTCTTAGATCAGTAATGCAATGTCCCGATTTTGTTATATATTCAAAGCATCGCTGACACCAGCCAAGATTCTCCCAGCTATAGCTATCTTCATGAATTTGCCCTGTATTCCAGTTTACTTCCGTATGGTTGTTAGCAAGCCTAAACGGAAATTCACTCACCATATAGACGTAATCGGGTGGTTGTCGCTCTTCATCCGGGAAACACATCTGTAGACCTTGTTCAGTGCACGGCATTCCAGTGACATCCATCGTTGCTGAAGTAACAGGGCCACAAGACTCCGTTATGTAGCTACCAGTTGTCCGCCAGCCATTTTTGCCCCAGCCGGTATGATAATACCACTCCTGCGCTTGCTTTCTTCTATAAATCCCCCACTTAACCTTGACAATAAATTCCACTTCTTTAAGTTCTTTCTTAAAATAGAATCCTTGGAATTCCGCCGGCAGCTGCTTCATGACACTTTGGGTACCCGTAACCCAGAAGTCAGACGATGTAGTAACTGCTGGAAACGCCCAGAAATCCGCATTCAGTTGAGTCTCCCAGAGGGCATCCGAGTTGCCGTAGACCACGCGGGGCATTGTATAGGTACCAAGGGTGCTGTGCTCAGTTGATTCATTGGCGAACTCCAACACAAAATAGTCGACAGCCGATGCCGGATCAGGATCGAAATAATGTCGTTCAGCACTGGACAGATCTACGGTGTGAAGCGGTACAACAAATGGGCGGATTCTTACAGACGCATTGTCCGCATCGCCGGCAACATGCCGTCCGGTCATTGGATCGATTCCGTCCCAGGTTATGGTATGTTGGAAGGCCGCACCACCTTCACTTTTTTTGGGGCCAACCGTGCATAGGGCAACAGTGTTCCGGTCGGAGGCGTCGTGTGGTGAGTCGCTCAAAACGTCAAAGTAAACATCGCATGGTTTGCACACCCGGTAGCTCAAAGTAGTCAGATTACTTTTTGGTACTGGATCGGTAGCCGGCCATTTAGTAATGGACTGTGGCGCAATCGTGCAGTGAGTCATATAGAGCGGTGTAACAACGTTAACGATGCGACTATCGAGGGCAATATGATCATAGGCGTAGAGACTACCTTGACTCACAGTTTCCTCCATAACCACTATAATTCGGTACTTGCCGTTCAGCACATACTCACCGCCCTTGCCGCGCCCATTCCACATGATAGAGAACCTATCACCATCCGCAACACTACGCGCACTCAACTTTGCCACTATTGATTCATGCTCGTACTGCGGATCAGCTTCGGTGTTGTCTCGATATATGTGAGCAAACACGTCTACAGTCCGTTTTGGCATACCACTTTCCGTACAAGACCGAATCTGCCCCTCGATAGTCAGTCTATTGTCTCTATCCTCATTGAAGTCGACTGTTATGTCACCGTTTTTGTGACCATTGAGAGCAATATCTCCTATCAAGCCCGGTACTTCCAATGATTTGTTGATGCTGACGACGCGCATTGCCGCGGTTTTTGCGGAGATTTCGAGAGGCTTATTCATCTCTTTGGATAGCACAATTACTGTATGCGGCCCTTCATCTAAAGAAGAAGCGTCGATGTAGGCAAGTACCGATTGACCCCAGGTTTCCGTACGCGCAGACAGTCCGTCGCCGATATGTGAAAATGGGTAGGTAGTCAGCCCCACTCCTGTCCTGCTAACCTTATCGAATGGAACATATACGACGCCCTCGCCAGACCATCCCTCTATATCATTAGGTAAGCTGGTCACGACTCCCGGCCTGATGAGTACACAATATGATTCGAAACCGTGAATATTTTTGTCATTGCTCAGGTCTGGGTCTCCGACCTGTCCCCTGACATAGAACTTGGTTGGTACGCCAACGAAGTCGTCACGGTCAATAGAAGGATCGAACGAATCCACTAAGAGGTAGCTTGTTTGGGATGTGGTCTGTCCGCATCGATCATTCACCTGCACGGCGAAGACAAATTTGCCCGTACCGTGCATTTCCTGATGCGAGTATTCCAACTCAATAAGTCCCGACTGCTCATTCAGCACACCCTGGTGAGATGCCACTGTTGTTCCCGTTTTCTCATGAATGAGTGATGCTTCGTAGGTATATGAGAATTCCGCCATATCGACACGGCTCGTAGCGCTTGCATCAATACAAAGCATGCTTCGGCGTCCGGAACGTATAGCGGAAGGTGCTGCCAAAACCGAGAATGATGGCCCCGTCTTGTTAATCCAAAGTTTTTCAATCATGATGTTCGGCAATCCGGGGTCGCTGATTCCTACCTTCGAAGATCTATTGCCCGCGCGGTCCGTCGCGTAAGCACGTAGAGAATAGGCGCCATCATGCGGAAACTTGCCAAGATCCGCAATAGGAACGGTTATCGACCCGGTCCAGCCGACATTCTCCCCTTCGTATTGCAGCGGCGAGTCCAGCAAATTGTAGGTTAACCCTACGGTCCCGCTAAGGTCGGTTATCTCGAGCATCAACGCATGCGGAAGTGCAGTATTGTCTACGACCGAAAAATCGAGCGTTACGTCTTGCGTAAGGGCTAAATGCTGATTACCATCATGGGTATAGTAGTTAGGCTCTGTACCTTCCGATAGAGAGATAGTTAGCGTTGGCGGAGTTTGGTCAATGGCAATAGAGGCATTACTTTCTTGCCGGTTACCGGCGACATCTTGAACAGCGCTCTCTATTACATACACACCTTCATCTAATATGCCACCCCTCTCATCGCGGCCGTCCCACGAGGTCTGTATGCGCATCGATTGCCCGTTGGTGTGCAGCTTATCGCAAATCGTCCTAATGGTCCGATCCGATTGGCCTTGGGGGTATATGCGTAGTGAATAGGTTAAGTCACCATTGGCGACAGATGAGTTATCGCTGAGCGGATGAGCGGAAAGGATATTAACGGCATCATAACCCGGGTTGTTCGGATTGAAGGCTGTCACCAAGCGATTGTCCGCGAGTGCACCGTTTTGAATGCAGAACTGCAAGTGCACTGGTTTTGGCTTTACATTGTCGAGATATACACGCACGGGCACATTCTCTGCTCGATACAGCTGAATATCGGTTGCCCCCGCCCCACATTGGGGGAACCCCATCATTGTCGCCTTCACAAGGTAACTTGAAAGGGGGGCCAAGGACGATACGATAGCGGGCTCCGGAGCTACTTCATACACCTGGTCGGGATTACCATCGGATGTCGACTGCCGATAGCACATCATATCCACTGGTCCAAACCGATGAGTTCCGCCAGTACCATCTTCGCTGATAAGTGTGAGGTTTACCAGAGCATCACGCGTTACTTGAAATGAGACCCGGGGGAAAGTATTTACGTTCGGTTCCGGATTGAAGAACTCCTGTGCAATACCTACATAATCGTGCAGTATCCCGGGTGCGCTAAGATCGGCAGTGTATGCGGCCGTATTACTCAGTGACTTCGTATTATCAGGCTCCCGGTAAGCCCAAAAGGTACATCGATAGACCCCTTCACCGCTCAAAGGATTTCCCGCCTCATCAATGAATGGAATATGTCGTAAAACAGAGGGGCCTTGAGAGCTGGGAATTGTACCGTTGCTCGATATTACGGGATTCCAGTTGCCGTCTCGTCGCTCAGCAAGTTCGAACGCTATATATCCGTCCTTGGTGAGATCCCATTGGAGCGTGACGTGCCTTCGATCATCGTAGGGGTTGTCCTCGCAATCAAGGCTAAACTTAGCCGAATGCTCCAAAAAACGTGGAGCGTAGGAGAACTTCTTAATACCGTTATACCCCTCCCACTTCTCGGTCACGAAGAAGTTGTCATGGTCACGACCAATCGCAAGATACTTGGGGCTGTTGAACCCAATGAGGCCATAATTCTCCAATAAGCCCTTGTAGAAACGTCCTGTGGTGAATACGAGTTCATTGTTAGAGCCATACTTGCCGATCATGCAATTGGTATTATCCAGAACAAAAAGGTTACCGTCAGCATCATTCTTCAGACATGTTATGAGTCCATCTCCGGGCCATGGAATGTCGTTGATATATTCGAACGAATATTCACCGTCACGGCGTAGCACGGCGATCTTATTATAGTCATAGGCAACAGATATCCTGTCTCTGTCAATGCTACTTGCACTTACACTCATCGGTCTCCGGAAGAGCACCATCGAAGTCCCGCCGGCCCCCGCCCAAAGGCCCTTCTCCTTATCGCCGATATTCTTGAAGTCGGCTGTACCGACAATGTTTGCGTCTACGCAAGCAAGGGTGTTATCACCCACATTTGCTATGCATAGCACGGCAGTGCTACGTTTGCGAGAAGGCTGCACGACTGCGACATCTTGAGGTTTATCTAGACCGGTCAGTTCACCCACCAGGTCCATTGAAAGGTTGCTGGGATTGTACCGGAAATGCAAGACACGGTCGTTCCCCTTATCGGCAAGCCAAAAGCTACCCTTCCGATCAGTACAGATGCCCCGTGGTTCCTTAAGCTTAGCGTTGCTTATTCCCTGGAATCCGTTCAGAAAGACCAAATTCGTTGTTGGGACGATCAAGGCTGTGGGATCTATGTCGAATTTCAGCAATGAAGTGGAGAGTGCCTCGATGGCTACTCCGATGTCATTCGAGATATCATACGGATGCGCGAAGTCGATACAGAGCATCTTGCCCTGTGCGGGATCAACAAAGACGAAGAGGTTATCGGGTCCGTGTTCCTGGTTGTCGCCATTCGCAACACAAACACCCCAGACATCTTCAATATAATCGTCGACATCGAACTGTGATAATATACGATTTACTTCCTTGTGTATAGCTTTCTTTATTTCTGAACCGGCCCGATCTGCAACAAAATCCGGTGTCCACCATTTCTGGGATTCGGTTGTGATGTTATCGACTTGGCGATCAAAGGCTTCGCCTATTACCAGAGTATTCTTTTCAATGTAGGTTGGCGACACCGCCGGCATTACAAAATATGGGCTATTACCCAAGAACTTTTCATTAAGGCTTTGAAAGCCACCTTGAGTCAAAGCCAAAGGCTCATATTTGGGCATATGCACCTGCACATACGCATGCTTTGGAAAGCAGAGCCCCGCTGCAAGGAATATTAGCAGGACCATAAGCCGACAATACTCAATCTTACAGGATGTTAATGAATACATAAGATGCACACTTTCGCCCCATGGCTGTAATCGATCCACTATTTAGGGATGACACTTTGTTTCCCCACATACTCTATATAATTGCTCCGGGAGTCGTTACCGTCATTGTCCTATGGCATCTTCTTCCTTTTTGCCAAATACATATCCAACTTTGACGGTTGGTATCAAACAAAAGTCGTGGTGACGCTCCGCATGATAGTAGTGTTTTGACACTTCCTCATCTCGATACCAATACACCGCGGCGCCATACTTCCAAAATGAGTAGCCGAGGTTCACTTCACCCGCGAAAAAGAGACCGTTATCAAATACCTTTCCGGCACCAACTCCCAAAGTAGCTCTGAAGACGGGCTCGATATCCGCCGCCGCTCTGCTGGTTGCGAGCGAAACCCCAAACGAATTATTGAAGTAGACCAATACTGGCGCCGTAGAAATGTTCAGGTGATAGCCGATACTTGGTTGTAGATACAGTCGATGCTCAACGTAGAATCCTTCCGGTATTTCCGGAATGATATACTCCTCGTCAATGCTCTCTATATGAAACTGTAACCCTATACCCATGTGAGCGGAAAACTTGTTGTTGAACCTGTAACCCACATTTATCTCCGGCTCACTCGACGCCGCCAGGTAGACTTGTGAGTGTATTGTTGTTGCCAGGATCAAGATAAGTGTCGATATTGTCTTCTTCACTATATACCCCTAGCCGTCGTTAGCTGTCAGGCATACGGCCCTCGCTAAGATTGAGACCAAGTGGACTTGCCTTACGCAGAAGGCAACCGCAATGGCTCTACCATTGTACATCAGGAAGCCGATCGTAGATGTTTTCGTGAAAGACCGCGATGACTTCGTTATCCGCAAGGTCAGCTCTTGGAATCTGCACCAGTTCCATGCGCGCGGAATCAGCTATTCTGTTGTTCAGGAAGTGCAACGCTGCCACGCAATCCGCAAGACTCCAATCATCCCGCTGAATGCCTTGCCGACAAGATCTCATCCGCAATCGCCATGTATTCGGCCCTTCCATCACATGTGCTAGAGCGCCTTGGATCATACAATGAAACGCTTGTTGGCCTTGCATGCTTTGCCTCCCGTTACGGCATAGACCATAGAATAGGAACTTCCACCCATACGCCCCGCACAGGATCCCATTTCTCCAGTGCATCAACTAACGCCTCATCGATGAATTCAAGCTGGGGGACGCCGCCTGAGTTTTTTACGCCTATCTTCAGGGCTATCTCCTCAGTGTGCGCTCTTGTGCATGATTCAAACACCTCTCGTTTAGAAGCGGAGGATTTCCGCTCGAGGCTGAGGCGCAATTTGCCCCCATCGAATTCTGTGGACTTGAATCTGACGCGATATTGCATGTTGCTCCATTCAGGCAGGATCTGCAGCGCCGCCCTGTCAACGTCTGGTGAGCCATCAGTGGGAGGACCAAGAAACACTTGGGGACTGTTATTACGACGATCAACTGGTGTTGCCGGATATCTACCGGTCTCCTTAATCCTGCTCACTGCAAAGTGGTCTTCCTCGAAATTCACCCCATCTTTACCATACAAGTACCGATGCACATAACCATCATGAATCTCACTAAACCGCTCAATGGTGAACACTTTGTCGTCGGTCCCTCGTAGGTACTTTGTGAGACTCTCGTCCAATGCCGCGGTATGGATACTTCCGTCTCTTCTTGTGAACACCTTCAAGAAGTCGTCGACGAACACATCATCCGCGGCATCGCCGATTCCAAAGAGATTCTTGAATTTGCTTGGATATTTGACCCCAAGACGGTGGTAAAGCTTGACCCAACCTTCAAATGCCTCATCAGACAGTTTAAGGCCCAGTCTGCGTTCAACCTTTGCAGCCGAACGAAGCACGCCCTCCAGAAGGTCCCAATCATCGCTGTTCTTTCGGACCATGCGTCCGACTTCGTCGAGTTTATCCGCCCATTTCTTGTGGCTATCATATAGGTATTCAGCGATACTCCTATTCATACCAGGCAACGATTCGTCCGCAAGTTTAGCTATAGCCTTGCGCACTTGCGTTAATTGCCCGTCGATGGCTTCATAGGTTTTCTTTGCCGTCCACTGTATGGGCCGCGTTCCAAAGCGCCAGAGTTTCATTTTGAATTGTTGGACGGCGCCGGCCGTTTTCAAAGCAAATGCCACCCCTTGCGCAAGTGCGCTGCTCCTAGAAACAAGAACCCAGGCTTTGAGTGCATTTCCAAATTTCGCAACAATGCCCGCGCCCGCCGCGATGACCGCAGCCTGCTCAAGTACATACCCAGCGGCAAAGCTTCCAAGGTAGGCGCGAAGGCCAAGCTCCATCGGCGCGCCGTCGATCTGCCAAACTACCGACTCTCGCGCATCACCTTCGAACTCCAACAGAGCTTTATCCATCATATCTTTCATGGCGCCAAAAAAATCGGAGAAATCAGTCACTGCCCACCAGAGCATGGCGCCATACTCTTTGCCCCTCTTCCACGGGGAAGCCAGCACCTTGCCTATTTCTATTATGCCTGCAACATCGTCTGAAGCCCCGGCATAAACTCCGTTGAAGAATCCCTTTACGCCGGAGATGCCGACATTGAGGGTTGTCGCCGCGACTTTGTTCTGCTCAACCAGGTTGTACACCCTCGCCAATGTAGCGGTAGTCAAACCCCGCACGTAGTACTCGGTGTACCGAAATGGATCGATTCGCCCGGGGCCAACAATGGGAGCGCGCGCCTTGCTGAGAGCGGATTCACCGGCTGCAGGTGCTGAAGCGGATGCCACTGTTAAAGTTGTTATATCCGTACCTATGACCCAGGCGGTATGTGCGATAAGATCATTGAAATCGTCGTGCCGCGTAAGAGTTGTCCGTTGCTCAATAGTTCGCCCATCCCCCATTTCAACCAACACGACGGCATCACCGTGGTCATCGAAAATCCCGTAGATATGGAATTTGCGATTGCTCGTTTCGCTGTACGCATCATCCTTCACAATAAGAAGGTTGTTCGGATCTGGATAGCTTTCCGCACCGTTTGCAATACCCTTCCAAATTGCTTCATTGTCGTCTTCGTAAAGTTCGCTCAACTTACCGTACACAGCAGGAACGGAGGTGGGTGAGAGGATGTTCGTCGAGACTCCAAGTGTCTGTACACCAACGCTCGTGGCGTTCTTCAGCTCAACTGTGGCGGAAGTAACCCCTTGTGGAATGACAATTTCTGCATGCACCATTCTGTCGATCGAAGAGAAGTTCACGATGGCTTGCGATGCAGACACCACCGTAAACCTGGTGTCGGCCACGATTGGGAAATCAACCCCCGCTTTGGTCAACACAGCCTCAACCGAAGCAGTGTATTCCCCTGCGAGTAACCATGCAGGTGACTCAGCGCCGTCCTTACCGTCCCAAGTGAAAGAGTATGAGTTTTGTCCGTCTATGGCATTGAGGCTGATTGTGCGGATAACATCATTTTCCGGTCCAGTTGCAATATCGCCATATCGATCCCTAAGGAACGGTTCTTCGGTATCATATTTTATTTTAAGTCGTACCCTACTGAGCGTGGCATCGGGGTCACCCTTGTTTACCGTCATGGACAAGCCGGCGTCTGCATCGGTTACGGGATCGAATGAATTGGCCGATTCCCGTAAGCTCTCGCCGTCCGCATTCGTGAATGAATTGATGGTTACGCTGTTGGTGCCGCTGAGGCTCGGACCGCCCTCTTCGTCCACTACGAATTGCACGGTGACGGGATCCGAGATCCCCACACGACCGTGCTCGTCAGTAGCTTTGGCCCTAAACGTATGGTCTCCGACCGCACCGGTAACACTCCACGTATAAGTGTAGAATCCCCCCGCCTTAGCTGCATTCGCTAACTTAGCACCATCCATATAGAAAGCCGCCCCACTGATTGCGTCGTCGTCGGGATCAGTGACGGTTGCTTTCATCGTGAATTGCTTCCCTATTGTCATGGATTCGGTGACGTCGGAGGGCGCCTGCAACGTTACCACCGGGGGGCTATTCCCCGGTCCGCCTGAGCCAATAGTAATTCTTATCGTTTCTTTGTCAGTTTGTCCAATAGCGTCCTGGGCGATGACCGCAATCTCGTATACACCATCGAGCAAACCGGCAGTGTTCCAGCTTACCGCGTATTCTTTGCCTGCGGTCGCCGGCGTAATTTCTTGATCAAGACCATCGGTAACGACGCGTATGCCGGCCAAATCGTTTTCAAAATCAGTCGCTTTTACGATAATCTCTATTGACTGTATTCCTGAGCTGAAAGCGTCGTTTTGTTGTGGCTTGACCACTCTTGCTTTTGGCTCACGGTTATCCACACCGCTTAAGCCGCATTCCGACCGTTCAAAATTCGGCAGGAATTTGCGTTTGCAGCAGTGCTCGTCCGTCTCTTCTTCGCATGCCTTGCAAGCGCAATCAATTTTTGTTTTTTTATTCTCATCATCAGCATACTTGGAGCAATCTCCACAACCTTGATAGGGGTACACATTGTCCACGGGCCAAGTTGTATCGACAGGAACTAAATCGCCGTTTGGCTCTCGCTCCATCTCAATAGTCTCAGTTTTCTCTAAAGTGCATTTGCACCTGCGATCGCAGCCTGGCGACACCATGCATATCAAACCAAGTGCCAAGAAGAGTACCCATTTAAGTCCTCGTTCTGGAAATGACCTCATTCAAAGTCTCCAATCAGGGTCTGCTCTAAGAGCATTGGAAAAAATATTCATTGGTTTGAATTGAACCGTGTCGATGTTAAGAACGAAAGGGGCCTTCGAAGGAATGACTGTATACGCTACAAGGGTATCTCCAATATTCCATAGAATTTTAGTATACGTATAGAGTTCGCATGCGCTTTCGTACTCACCGGTAGAAGCCGTATCGGCCCCTCTTGAAGAGGTTATTATATAGCGGAACGCTTCTTCCTTCGCGCTTTGGCTCCGCATCACCTTGTATTTATTTCCAAAGTAGTCACTAATATTGCATTCTATAAGACAAAGCGAATCCTGCTCACGTAGCGAAACTTGTGTACTCGATTTCAATGGCGGCCCGAGAGTCAGTACCTTCATAGTAAGATTTGAAACATCTATGATCGGATAAGGTTTTTCAAGCTTTGATCTGATATTCCATGATTCCCCCTTCGCATCTTGAATTGTGCATTTGAACTTTCGCAATTGGTATTTCCCTTGTGCTATTTTGGCTTTCCCATTTGAGAAATACACACGATAAGCCTCGTTGCTCGGTATTTTAGCCAAGACAACAACAGCATCCAAACGGGATATAAGAGTGAGGTTACAATGTCTCTTGGGAGACGGGGCCATACTACTTGCATTCTGCAGGTAAACCTCTTCCGATGATTCAGAATTGGCGTTCATGCCAACGACACCTAAGAAAGTTACAGTGCAGATAGCGGCAAGTGCCGATACCGCTATTCCCAAATGACCTCGAAGGGTGCTTAGTGATGTTGCCTTCCAACCAGATGAGGATTTTACCATCCATGCTCTTACTCGAAAGCACCAAACAGCCATTATTATTCCCACCACACATACGGATAACATTTGGTTGTGACTCAGTCCGAATATTCGCTCGCTTATAGGATAATGACGGGTGGTGTCTACAACGAAGCGGGATAGGCAATACAGTAAAATGAACAACCTGAATTCCGACCATTCGGCACGCCGCTTTTTGCCGTACCACAGTAATACCGCTGCAATTATTAATGCATTAAATGCTGCGAAAAGCTGAGAAGGAAAGAGGCCATTGGCGCTCATCAAGTGTTGAAATCTACCTGCGGCCGAATAGGCCGGCCAATTGATACAGAACAATGAGGAAGTGCAGGGCGCTCCGTAGCAGCAACCGGATAGAAAACATCCTATCCTGCCAACGGCAAAGCCAAGTGCGAGTGAAACGGCGAACGTATCGGCATAGTTGCTCAGACGAATACCAGCAATACGGCCATGAATCGCCGCGGCCAGGAACCCACCAATCACCCCGCCAATGGCTACCAGACCAGTATCTCTTGTGAAAAGAGCTATAGCTGACTCAATGTCGCGGAAATATGCGTGGGTGTATCGTGCGCCGGCCAACTGAAGAACGACGGCATAGACTTTCATACCAGCCATTGAACCGAAGAAAATGCTAATGGCCAACCAATAAACTGTTGAAGGCTTTGAACCCCTCTTTTTCGCCCTATTGGCCGCCAGAATAATGCCCATCACAAATGCGAGGAGAAGCATAATTGGATACGACGGTATCTGCACGCCGAAGATGCTGAAAAGAACTGGTCTCACCTTGTTCGCCTACTTATGATGATGATAGTGTTCGGACTTCGAGCTCAAACGCATAATATGAATCTGCAAAAATACATACTTGGTGCCATATGTCCAGTGCTTCACCACATTAAGCACCCGTCTTTTGTAGTGTAAGAAATGAATCATTTGTTCAATCACCTTCCTGCATGCCTGCCGAAAAGTAGAAGAGGTAATTATAGAATGCTGTTAGCTTTATAAGACCTTCATTGTTCACAGCAGGCCATTCAGTGGGGGGGAAAATTCCAGTATATCTTTGAAAGATGCATTCAATTATTTCATCATCTTCATCCGGATACTGCACAAACATTGTATTACCCGTGATCTCGATACGCAAAGTATCGTTTATCCCTTCTGTAACCAAAGCATGTCCTCCCGACAGCGAATACGTTAATGTATCCGAATACGTACGGTGGTATTCCGGGGTTGTTGCATAGACCACACAATCTCTTTCCCTTACCTCGAACACATAGATATTTGTATCCGGAGCATAGTTAGTTGTATCAGCTTTTCCGGTCTCTGAATCCAACCAGATATCTTTGACCAATGCCCACTTTCCGATCACTTCAGCAACTAAATCCTTTGGATTATCGATGGACTGCACACCTACGGGTTCCGCACCATCACAGTTCCAGGAAAGACTAACAGCAAATACCAAAATAGAACGCATATCGAATCGCATGGCCGACTCCTTTGTAGTTCTTAGCGTACATTATAGGATTACTATATGTATCGCAATAGTTATAGGAGAATGAGCAGTCTTCGTCGAGTAGACCGGGCAGTTTCCTGCCCGGCCCCTCACGGAACCGTACGACCAGCTTTCCCAGATACGGCTCTTCGGTCGGTCTTTGTTGCACTGTGCTCATAATTCACATTGCTCCTATTCATCTGTGGTTCTGACCCATCGCTGTTCATCCCCTGCGTGATGGCAATGGCCATCCATTGATGAGCGACCTTCCGTGGAACGCTTCACTCCGCGAGCATTACCCCGCATCACCACTACAGCCCGAAGGCCTTTATCCGCGTTCCATCCCTGCGCTGGGGGCCTCCGATGTCCCTCCTGTTACGTTGGTCCATCGTACTCCGTTACTCCATCCTTGGCATGGATGTGCTCACGAAGACCTCCTCTCAGCGACTCGCCTGGTTGCTCCAGATCCAGTTCGTTCAGCTCGATGCAGTCGGGGACCCCGGGAGCCCGGAGCAGCTCTTGCCAAAGCGAACTACTCCGTGTTGCCTGCGCCCAAAATGAAAGGATCGGCATCTCTCCAGCTTACAAATCTTTCGGGGCTATGTGTCTGATTCAGTGCTCTGCACACTTCACCTCGCAGAACTCGCCCTGGTCCATACGGCTTCGTCGCCTCCCAGGTGCTACCGAGTGACTTGGCTAAGTCTTGCTCGGGGAAACCTCCTTGTTTCCTTGGATCTGGCTCATTGCCAGGTTAACCATTATTACACCATGTAAAATTCACGAATTTGCCTGAACGGTCCTTATGAGCGAAACACCTTGATGCTGGCAATTAACTCTGTCCGGGATAGTATATAGAGAAATCCATTGATGACATCGATCCTGTAAGTATATCACAGCGACTTCTCTTTGCACGCACAGGTTTTCACAAGTTCGCAACCAACGGCAATCCTATTAATGCACACAATAACTAATTGTACGGCATTTATAATTTACCATGCTATAATAAAATCGCGTCACCGCGTTCCATATAAATGCTCCGTACGAATGATTTGTTACATAGCTGTGCAGCATGGTCTGCACAAGCGGGATTTATTACAATGC
>WJJU01000271.1 GCA_014729595.1 Chitinivibrionales bacterium | reverse complement strand
GCTCAAAGGGACGGAACCGGCTTGGAGATCACGGTCAGCGATGACGGCGGGGGTATAGATATCGCCGCCATAAAGGAAAATGTGGTTCGGGACGGGCTTGTCACCCCCGAACGAGCCGCCACTCTCAGCGAGAACGAGTTCATTAAAATGGCATTTCGTTCGGGGGTGAGTACGCGGGGAGAGGTAACCGACATATCGGGGCGTGGACTCGGATTGGCGATTGTCGGAGAAGGTGTCGAGAAACTGTCGGGACAGATAGCCGCACGGACGTCTCCGCGGGGAACGACGTTCACTATCGGCCTGCCTTCGACGGTTGCTTCGCTGCGGGGTATCCACGTGGCAACCGGTGGTCGAGAGTTCATCGTGCCCACCTCGTTTGTGGAGCGAGTGATGAGGCTTGGTACGGATTCCGTAAAGACGGTCGAGAACAGAGAAACGATACAAACGGGCGATGAAACAATCGCTCTGATGCGCCTCGGCGTGGTACTTGGGCTGGGACCACGAAGCAAACTCGACGGCGATCGCGAGCATGTGGTCGTAGTCATAATTCAATTTGCGGGTAGAAAACTGGCGCTCACGGTTGACCGGGTCATCGATGAGCGAGAAGTCGTGATTAAGCGGCTTGGTCCCCAGTTGCCGCGCGTGCGAATGATTGCCGGCGCGACCATCGCCGCGGGGGGCGTGATCATTCCAGTATTAAACATTGGGGACGTGATGTCCGGTGGAGAAACGGAGCCTGCTCTCACGAGAACGGGGATACAAACCGAAGAACACGGAGCGGGTACCGGCAAAACGGTACTTGTGGTTGAAGATTCGATTACTGCTCGAACTCTCTTGAAAAATATCCTTGAATCATCGGGATACAAGGTTGGAACCGCCGCGGACGGCGCCGAGGCGTTGGCGCTGCTGCGGACCGAAAATTATGACATCGTGGTCTCCGACATTGACATGCCGCGCGTGAACGGTACCGAGTTGACTCAGAGAATTCGGGAGGATGCACGAATCTCGGAGATGCCCGTAATATTGGTGTCCGCTCTCGAATCACGCGAAGATCGGGAGCGGGGAATTGAAGCCGGTGCGAATGCCTATATCGTGAAGAGCAAGTTTGAGTCGCGGAATCTTTTGGAAACTATTCATCGCTTGATTTGAGTGAAACAAGTATGACTCGTGTACTGCTGGCGGCGAAATCAACGGCGGAAAGCGCATATCTCGGTGAGATTCTCACGCGAAGCGGTTTGAAGGTTGTCGCGACGGTAAATGACGGCGAACAGGTTCCGGCGAGAACTGCATCGCTGCAACCCGATGTTGTGGCTATGAGTCTGAACATGCCGCGAATGGACGGTGTGGAAGTTACCCGCCGCCTCATGCAAACCTGCCCGGTTCCAATCGTAATTATGTGTGAGCGGCGTGAATGCCAAAGCGTCGAAAAAGAAGCGCTCGAGGCGCTTCAGGCCGGCGCCGTGGCGGTCGTGGTAAAACCGCGAAGGGAGAACGAAACCGCGGAGGCGGGAATTCGGGAGCGATTTGTCGAGATGGTACGATTGATGGCGGAGGTTAAGGTGGTTACCAGGCGCGGAGGCCGCGAAATCCGTACACCTGATTTGCAGCGAGAACGCATACCTCGTGTGCCGGTTGTGGCGATCGGTATTTCGACCGGCGGACCGCCGGTTCTACGGACTATTCTCGGAAAGCTCCCTCGGGGATTTCCGGCGGCGGTGCTGATTGTTCAGCATATAAGCCGCGGGTTCCTTGTGGGCATGCGTGATTGGTTGCTCGAGACCACAGGCTATCAAGTAAGCATTGCGACGAATGGTGAGCTTCTTATGCCCGGCCGTGCCTACTTGGCGCCCGATGATCACCACCTTGGCGTAGGGAACGACGGGCGGATCATGTTGGCCGATACTCCGCCGGAAAACGGCCTTCGTCCTTCGGTGTCGTATTTGTTTCGCTCCGTACTCAATGTTTACGGCGCCGGCGCCATTGGCATTCTGTTAACCGGAATGGGCGGAGACGGGGCGGTGGAGCTTAAATCGATACGAACCGCCGGGGGTATAACCATTGCTCAGGACAGGGAGTCGTCGGCGGTGTACGGTATGCCCGGCGAAGCCGTGGCGCGGGATGCGGCTATGTATATACTCAATCCTGAACGCATCGCGGACGTACTCCCCGATTTCGTCGAGAGATCGATAAAATTATCTCAGTGCCGGACAAACCGGCGAATTTTCGAACAAGAAAGAAAAAGAATCTAAAGAATAAATAATTGTAAGAGGATACCAATCGTATGAACGGCCCGGCGTCAATGCCATCCATTCTTGTTGTTGAAGACAGTCTAACGCAAGCGGAGAAGCTCCGCTATCTGCTTCAGGAGCGCGATTACCTGGTGCATATCGCCCGTAACGGCAGCGAGGCGCTAAACATCGCTCGTCGGCGTAAGCCGGCAATCGTGATAAGTGACGTGGTTATGCCGGTTATGAACGGCTACGATTTATGCCGCGAAATCAAGGCGGATGAAGAGTTGCGGGGAATATCGGTAATACTACTCACCGCATTGTCTGATCCGCAAGATGTAATCAATGGGCTTCTTTGCGGCGCGGATAACTTTATTACCAAGCCCTACAGTGAACAGTTTCTTCTTTCTCGGATCGAGCACATATTAGTTAACAAGGAGTTGCGAAGAGCGCAGGATGTCGAGGGGACGACCGAAATTCTTTACGGCGGTCGGCGGTATAATATCACGGCCGATCGTCTGCAGATAATCGACCTCCTCTTCTCAACCTTCGAAAATGCCGTCTACAAAAGCAGGGAACTGGATACGGCCAACGAAGAGCTGACGCGTACCCAGCGGCGTCTGGAGGAACTCAATGAGCAACTGCGGCGCGATATACGTGAGCGTCAAAGGATGGAAGGCGAGTTGAAACGACGCGCCGACGATTTGGGGGCACTCAATCGCGAACTCGAAGCATTCTCATACTCGGTATCGCATGACTTGCGTGCTCCGCTGCGAAGTATCATGAATTTCAGCACGTTTATTCAAGAAGATTATGCGGAGAAACTCGACGATACCGGTCAAGACATGCTTAACAGGATTGCCGGGGGGGCTCGAAAAATGAGCGCTTTGATTGATGATATGTTAAGCTTGTCGCGCGTTTCCCGGCAAGAGATGTGCATGGAGACGGTGTCTCTCAATGAACTCGTATTCTCCATTGTTGAGGAGCTACGCGAGGAATATCCGGAGCGTGCCGTGGAAATTGTCGTCCATCCCGAACTGAACGCCAGAGCGGACAAGCGGCTGCTGGAGTTGGCTCTCAGAAACCTTGTGCGCAACGCTTGGAAATATACCCGCCGAAACGAATACGCGCGAATCGAGATTGGTGGTACCCAAAAGGACGGCGGACATGCATTTTTTGTGAAAGATAACGGTGT
>WJJU01000270.1 GCA_014729595.1 Chitinivibrionales bacterium | reverse complement strand
TTGGCGCCGGCATTCATGGCTTCGGCTCGATATCGCTCAATTTCGTGGCCCGTCACCACCATGATGAAGGTGTCGGGGCACTGATTTCGAAGACGCCGGACCAGCTCGATGCCGTTCATATCGGGAAGCGTTATGTCCGTAAGCACAATTTCGGGGTTCAGGTTCGGTATTTCCGAAAGCGCTTTTTCCGCGGTTGGGCTTTCTCCGGCGATCGTGGTTGTGCGACACTTGCGCTTCAGCCGATACTTCAGCGCAAAACGCAAATCGTCGTGATCATCAACTATGTACACTTTGGTCATTGGGATCGAATCCTTTCAGGTTCACAGCTATTCGCCTACAATGAATTACAATTACGCGCATGTCGTTTCCGCTATTTACGGTGAAGGCAAATATAGCACGGAATGCCGAATAGATTTCAATAAGGCATGCGCGAATGCTCTTTAAGCATTTCCTGTTGTACCGCTTAGCTGTGCCAAGCCGACGTTGCCGGTAATAAGCCTCCGCTCATGGCAATATAAAATAAAAGCATGCGCCTTTTCCAGGTTGCCCTTCGGCCCACACACGCCCACCGTGACGTCGGATTACCCTATCGACGATCGCCAGTCCCACTCCGGTTCCCGGAAAATCGCTCTCGGGATGAAGACGCTGGAAGGGGGCAAAGAGCTTTTCGGCCTGCGACGGCTCAAATCCCGCACCGTTGTCGCGCACGTAATAAGCCGTCGCTTCCCCACGTTCGAAAGCGCCGAACTCTATCGATGGGTTCTCGGTTTTTCCGGAATACTTCCACGCATTGCGAAGTAGATTCGATAGGGCCAAGTCCAGCAGGCGTGGATCCCCTTGAACTACCAGATGCTCCTGAATATCGATTTTTACCTTTCGTTCCGGATTGGTTCTCTTCAACTCCTCAATAAATGCGCGTGCCATGTTGCTGAGGTCGACCTCTTGATATTCTATCTCTTGCCGTGAGATACGCGACAGGCTTAAAAGGTCGTCGATCAAAGCATTCATTTTAGCGGTGGAATCTTTGATTCGTTTTACCAGCTCCTTGCCTTCCTCGTCGAGCACATCGCCGTAGTCCTCCAACAAGAAATCACTAAATCCCGTCGCCGTTCGCAAGGGTGCTCGTAGATCGTGGGAGACCGAATAGGAGAACGATTCAAGCTCTTTGTTGGCGGCGGCAAGTTCCTCGGTGCGTCGGCGCAGCGCCTCTTCGCTTTTCTTTGCTTCGGTGACGTCTCGCCACGCCACGACACAACCGACAACTCTTCCTTTCCTGTCGAGAATCGGGCCGGCGTTTGCCGAAAGGTAGCGTAGTGTTCCATTCGGAGTGCGCTGCCGCCACACGTCGCCGATCACGGGTTTTCCCTCTTTTAGAACACGCATGACGGGGAGCTGGGATGGGTTGATCGGCTCTTTGGTGTCGGGATGAAACAAGCCCCACGCGCGAACAAACTCCTTGCCGCCGAACGCAATTCCGTTGCGCATCTTTCCGCCGGTCCATTCCCTAAGCATCTTGCTGACGGTAATCGGTTTTTGGATACCTTCGGTTATAGTGATACCCTCGGGGACGTGTGCCAAGAGCGCATCGAGGATACGTTTGCCTTCCTCCGCTTTTTTGAGCAGCTTTTCCCGCGTTGCTTCCGCTTTTTTGCGCTCGGTAATATCTTGCGTAATGCCGAATCCGGCAAGGAGTTCCCCTTTTTTATCAAACTCAAGATACGCCTTCTCCCGCACCCACCTCTCTTGGTCGTCAACAACAATACGATGCTCGATATCGTAGGGCTTGCCCGCAAGAGCCGCTTTCCATTCCGTATCGACATAGCCGCGATCATCCGGGTGAACCCTTTGAAGAAAAGCTTCATAGGTCATGGAGGTTCCGTGAGAGATACCGAAAATGCGATAATTTTCATCCGACCAGCTAAGTTTGTTTTCCCGCATATTCAGCCGCCAGCTCCCGAAATGAGCAACCTCTTGGGCACGGTTGAGATCCTCTCGATTGATCCTAAGTGCGTATTCGGCTTCGCTTCGCTCCCGTTCCCGCATCTCTTTTTGAATCCAGGAATAGAGCACCGGTGCGATTTCGTTCGCGATCGCATCGATGAAAATCCGGTCCTCTTCGCTGTAGCCGCCCTCCTTATTGGCAAAGTTGAGCAGTCCGACAACGCGCTTCTGGAAAAGAATCGGCGCGGCAATATTGTTGGTTATCGGTACATGACCCGAAGGGATTCGAGCCGGTTCGTTGTTGATTATGGTTCTTTTTTCGTGCAGCGCCCGTCCCCAAACTCCTTTCCACTCATCCCGCGGATAATGTATGCATTTGTTTTCCACCTCACATTGCTCCAAGAGCTTTGACATGGTTGGGCAGATCAAGTCGCCGTTTTCATCCACGTAGCCGAAAACGCCAAATTCGCTCCGCGTTGCCTCGAGTAGAGCATTCAAAGCCCTGTCGTACATTTCCGTGCCGGTACTCTCGACGAATGCCTCGAAAATGGAATTGGTGGCCGTGACAATCCGGTTTTCGCGCGCTTGTGCCACTTCGGCGCTTTTCCGCTCGCTTACATCGACGAAGACTGTGCAGAAATGCCGTTTTTTGGTTTGAAATGCGAAAACATCGAACCATTTGTTCAATGGTTCTGAGAACTGCTCAAAACCCATTTCTTCACCTTCAAGCGCGACGCGTCCAAACTTGCCGATCCAGTCAAAAGGATCGTTCTCGATACCGGGCAGCACCTCGCGCGCTGTCCTGCCGACCACCTCATCGGCTTTTAGGCCGGTCAATTGTTCGAAGGCGGGGTTGATATCAATAAAACGATAGTCGACCGGTTTCCCGGCGTCATCGATAATGAGTTCGTGGAATGCCATACCGTTGAGCGTGCTGGTGAACAGAAGCCGGTATTTTTCTTCTGAGCGCCGCAAATCCTCTACCATGCGCCTGCGCTCGCTTACGTCGATACCAATGCCCACCTGTCGCCCATCCGGTATGCGAATATTGGCCCAACTTGTTTGCTTGGTGCCCCCGTCTTTGCAGGTCATCCTGATGTCTTTAAAGCCGGGAGCGAGTGATTGCATATAGTCTGCTACTTCCCGCCTATAGGCGGGATCGGGATATGCCAGATTCATGATCCCTTCACGCCGAACATCGTCCTCCGTCCAACCGGTGATTTGGTACGTCGCGCGATTGAGGTGAAGGATATCGATCGAGGGCTGATAGATGGAGAGCATAACGGGAATGGCATCGAAAATCGTCTGAAGCAGTTCTCGTTCATCTCGAAGGGATTGTTCCGCCAGCTTGCGGTTCGTAATATCACGATTGCTCACCCGACGCCCCATGAATTGACCTTGTTCACCGAGGACGGCTTGGCAGGCATGGCTTATCCACCGCACCTCGCCATCGCGGCGCACGATCCTGAATTCACATTCACAGTACTCCGCAAGGGTATTGTCGTTGGTAAGGTGCTCGACCATTCGCTCACGATCGTTAGGATGAATGATTCGAATATAGAGTTGAGGATCCTTCTGAAACTCTTCACGCGTGTAACCGGTAATTCTTTCGCATGAAGGTGTCATGTATACAAAACGGTTCTCCGGGCTTCGCCAGTATTCCCAATCATAAGTAAAATCGGCAACTATGCGAAACTTTGTGGCAGCGGCACGGATCTCATCTTCGGCCGCTTTCATTTTTGAAACATCGTTGAACGTAATCACCACACCTTCGAGACGGTTGTCCGCCGTTCGATAGGGCTGGGTTGTGCGGATATACCAGGTATCACCGACTTCGATCTCTCTTTGCCGCGGCGCCAGTGATTCCAATACCTCCTCGGCATCCTCCGTCAGGCGAGGGCCAAGATTCTCGTGCGAAAGATCGCTAAGTGAGCGACCGATATCGG
>WJJU01000269.1 GCA_014729595.1 Chitinivibrionales bacterium | reverse complement strand
CTATGGCGCTTTGCACGGCGTCCGGGGTATTGTCGAAGAAGATTTTATGGATTTAACCCAGGCGACTACTCATAATCTTGAGCGCGTAGCCCAAACGCCTTCTTCGGGCATGTTGTCGACCCGTGACAAGCCGGATGAAGAGTATTGTGCTCGCATTTTCGAGGTATTGAAAGCGCATGATGTTCGCTATTTTTATTATATCGGGGGGAACGATTCCGCGGACACATGTCGTATCGTTAATGAGAACGCGCGGGCGGCTGGATACGAACTCCGGGTTGTCCACATCCCAAAAACAATCGATAATGATTTGTTGGTGACTGATCATTGTCCCGGATTCGGTTCGGCGGGCAAGTTCGTAGCTCAGTCATTTGCGGGCATTAATCTGGATAATAGAAGCATACCGGGGGTATACCTTGGCGTGGTGATGGGTCGGAATGCCGGTTTCTTAACCGCTACGAGTATTTTTGCAAAAAAATATCCTGACGACGGTCCGCATTTGGTTTATGTTCCCGAGAAACCTTTTGATCAAGAGGCGTTTATAGCTTCGGTTGACCGGGCATACACGGAGCACGGTCGATGCGTCATTGCCATATCGGAGGGCATTGTCGATGAGGCGGGGCAGCCGATCATAACCAGTTTGACACGCAGCGACGAGAAAGATGCTCACGGCAACATTCAACTCTCCGGCACGGGGGCTTTGGGTGATGCGTTGGCGGCACTTATCAAGGATAAGCTAAAGATCAAACGGGTTCGCTGTGACACCTTTGGTTATCTACAGCGGAGCTTTCTCGGGGTGGTTTCGGATGCCGACGCTCATGAGGCTCGTGAGGTTGGTGAGAAAGCGGTGCAGTTCTCGGTATGGGAAAACGTCGACGGTAGCGTGGCTATTCGGCGGACGGGCGACTACTCTGTCGAATATTTCCTCACGCCGTTGGAAACCGTTGCGAGAAATACCAAAGCTATGCCTGATGAGCATATCGATGTGAAGAATGCTTCGATAACCGATGCATTCAAGGACTATGCTCGTCCTTTGGTCGGATCTCTTCCTGATTATGAGCGTATTTCCGCACCGATTGTTAAGAAGATTATCAGAAAGTAGTAGACTTGCTCTACGGCGGGGCCGCCGGGCCCCGCTTCCTCTCCTTTTGCGGTGGAAAACATGCTATCAAAGTTTTTCTGCCTGATCCACCGTTCGGTCGTTGATCCCTCCCTTGCGGAGGAGGTTCTTACCTATCGGCTTCGACGGGTTATTGGATTCGTTCTCGCTTTGACTTTGGTTGCGGCGACGGCGGAAAGCGTTTCTCATGCTTTCGCGCTTGCGAATCCACGCACCGGCCTACCGGCTGTTTTGCCGAGACTGCTCCCGGGTATGGAGCTTCGTTCCGGCAAGCTGGTGGCTGAACAAGAAATGCCTTGGGCGGCAAATCCGTTTGATGTGGGCGATTTGCTGTCATTGATGACCGGGCTGCCGTATAAGGAAACTCCGCCCGGATCTTTGTTGGTGGTGGACACCAGAGAAGGAGCGACGATCGATGCCGGTTCTTCCGTACAGGTGCTTTTGACCGCTCAAGAAGCGCTCCTTAATTTCGGTAACAATGCTATTATTCCGATACCCTATATGCATTTGGCCCCGGCGGGAACTTCCATCGCATTTAAAAGGGATGTTTTAGCTGGTTTTTTCCGAAACCGGATAGGGATGCTGGCATTAAACCTTTTGCTGGTACATTTCTTGGCAAGCGCTTCGTCACTAATGACTACGCTGGTGTTCTTATCACTTGCAGCATATATTTTCACAACAAGGGTACACCGTTTGCCGTACTTAGGTTGCCTGCGGCTCGCTTCATTCGCCGTAGTTCCGGTCATTCTGCTCAAAGTAGCGGGAGCCGCGGCGGGCGTTTATCCCGAATGGCTTTGGCATGTATCCATAGCGGGTTCGACGGTGGTTCTATTTCGGGCCATTCATTGGCGGTGCCGACGTTATGAGCAATCGGGAAATAAATCATAAGGGAATACACATGGAAATGCTGGGAATAGAGCGAAAAAAAGGCAGTGCGGAGAGGCTCGACGGACGGTTGACGGTGTATGCCCGCGTGGAGACGGAGCCGGGGGATTTGGGGAGCGCCGGCCATCCGATTGCATCGATGGTGCACAACGGACTTCTGGTCGCACAAGGTAACTACAAAGAACAGAGCAGTCTTCGTGATTTCTTGAAGTCGGAAATGGGTCTGTCTTTGGAGGAGGGGCTGGCGGAGTTTTTGGAAAGGCTGGATGGTCTTGAAGCGGCTCTGGATCCTGAAAAGCTCAAGCAGAAGATGGAAAACATGGATGAACTTCAGGATTTCATTCCAACGCCCGCCAAAATCGTTCCGTTTCACTCCGAAGAGGAAATCTTGGAGCAGGAGGGGGATATCTTTTTTGTGGGAACGTTCAGGAATGTCGCCAATGCGAATCTCAGTGTAAATTCCTTTCCTATTATTTATCAAGCTCGATTTCGCGAAGAGCAGATTGACCGGGTGAAGAGCGAGATTGAGCAGTTGATTTCGCAGGTTGAAAAGGCGGAGGCTTCGGAGGTTCATTACGCTGCGCCGGGGGTAAATGTCGCGGACAAAATACTCAAGGATTTCATTCCCGGCATGCTCTATTCACGTAAAGATGAAAAACTGTTCGAGTCGGCGGCAAAACAGTTCAGAGCTTTCTTGGAGGGATACCCGTTTCCTCGGGATGTTGAGAGTATTTTGTCAATTATCGGGAAGTCCGGAGATCTTACCAAGCACCACTATAAGCTCCTTGAGCTTTACGCGCGTAAGATAGCGGAAGTTACGCGGGAAAATTTCACGGAAGTTGAGAGAATCCGCAAAGCTATCGATGAGCAGGAGGATTCCCTCGAGAGCATTTGATGCATAATGAATTTTTCGGCGACTTTGCGCCCAAGCGGTTGAAGAAGTATCCTTCATATTCCGGCGCAAGCCGTCGGCGCCCCCGAGTGCCCATCCTCCGGGGATTAGTAAGCGATTTCGTCGTTGGTATTTAGCGGCATTTTAGCGGCCGGCCTCTCGCTCAGAGGATTGGGTTTATGTGTGTCGAAGGCTGAGCCGGAATTTGTGATTCCGGAGACGGTGTCGGTGGGTGAGACGGAGTGCCGGTTTAGGTGGGGGATGGATGAAAAAGGTCAAGAACCCCAATGATATTGTAGCAAAGCTGGTCGCTGATTACCGCGAGGTATTGGGCGATTCGCTGGTGAGCGTTATTATGTATGGCAGTGCGGTGACCCATGAATATACCCCGGGAGTCAGCGACATCAACATTGCCGTCGTACTCACCGATAGCGATATCGTGCATGTATCCCGGAGCGTTGCGGTGCAGAGAAAGTGGCGCGATTATGGTGTTGCCGTGCCGATTTTTATGACACAAGCATACATTGTAGACTCTCTCGACACGTTTCCCATTGAGTTTTTGGATATGCAGAACAACTACCGTGTGTTGCATGGGGAAGACGTGCTTGCCGGCCTGGAAATCGGGCATGAACATTTGCGGCTCCAATGCGAACGAAAGCTTAGAAAAGCGGCCCTCCATTTGCGCAGGTCGTATGTACGGTGCGATGGGCGTGAGCGACTTCTCTATGATTTGCTTAAAACCTCACTCCGAGAGATTATACCGGTTTTCAAGGCGCTTTTGGTTCTTGGTGGCGAAGCTATTCCGCGAACGCGCAGTGATGTAATCGCGGCGGTGGAAGATATGTATAAAATGGGAGCTTCAGTCATATCGGAGATACATAATTCAGATAAAAAGACGCTAAGAGGTCGATACCATACTGTCTTTGAGCGGTACGTCACGGTTGTGGACAGCCTTGTCCGTTCAGTAGATTCTATGGCAAAGGGGTAGGAAAGCAATGTGTCCCATGCAACCGAGGCAGAATGAATTATATCCGACAGATTCCCAAGTAGGGGAGGGAAGGGGCACGGAACGGCCTATGTACAGTGAAAGCACGCTGTTTGCGCGAATCGTGGAGCACATTCCCGGAGGGGTAATCGTGTTTGCCACTGATGCACGTGTAAGGTATGTTAACAGCAGCGCGGAGCGTTTGCTTAAATACAATAGATGCGAACTGGCGGGAATGCCGGCCGATAAGATTATCACCGAGGCGGGACCTGCACGTAGGTGGATAGACGTGCGGAACGAGATGATGAATGGGGTGGGCGCTGATGGAAGCGTGCTTTTAGTCCGCAGCGACGGTAACGAAATTCTTTGCACGTTCAAAGGGTTTGCCATAAATGACTTCGCCAATCAGCCCGAGGAACTCGTGATGGTTTTCCGAGACATCAGTCAGGAATACCGCGCAAATCTCGAGATCGAACGTAAGAATATTGAAATGGCGAAGATGAACACTGAACTCATACGTTCCAACGAGGAGCTTAAAAGAGTTAGTGAGTTAAAAACAAACTTTCTCAGTATAGCCTCGCATGAACTCAAAACTCCCCTGACTTCGATAAAGGGCTATTCCGAGATCATCATAGAGAATATGAGTGAACTGTTGGACCCTGCCGTTCGTCGCATGGTTGAGAGTGTCAACCGGGCCGCCGACCGCCTTCACCGGGTGATTGATAACATGCTCGATGTAACCCGGATCGAGCAAAAGCGATTACGGCTTCGTCCGGAAACTCTGGATCTTCGGATAATTGCACGAGACTGTATAGCGGAATTGGAGCAGTTCCTTGAACAGCGGTCTATCGGGATACAGTGTAAGCTCGATGAATCGCTTTCCGATTTTTATGGTGATAAAATGCGCATGCAGCAGGTGTTCACTAATTTGTTCAGCAACGCCCTCAAATATTCGCCTGACCACAGCATTATCGAACTGGATATTCACCAAGAAATAGATGAGCAGATTCATAT
>WJJU01000268.1 GCA_014729595.1 Chitinivibrionales bacterium | reverse complement strand
GGTAACACGACCGCCGATTGCGGCCGCCGCGGACACAATGCCGCTACAAACGGGTAGACACGGCAATGGGGGGGCGCCCGCGATCAAAGCTTGGCGCGAATATTATGGGCGAAACCGGAATTTTTGTGAATTGTGGGATTGGGCATTCCGAGGCATACACGCCGGATTTCGCTTTCGCTCGAGAGAAAGTTGTCGCCGTGCTCTTCCACCTCACCATCAAGCCCTCTCCGCGTTTCCTCATCCCCGGTGAAGAGGGGAATACGGATAGGCGAACGGTTCATGCACATTTCTCCTCCTTTACCCATGAAACAGGTGCCATGCCCCTTTTTCGTCCCGCCTCACGCTTGAATAACGGGGATCTTTTGCAACGATAGGGTTCATTTTTCGACTCCTGATTTGAGAGGGGCATTTACCGGTAGTTTTTGCAGCCCGTGCCCGCGAAAAAAAACAGGCGAACACAGGCTATGGTCGACATAGTGGGGGGAACCCGTCGAAGCGAAAAGCATTCTTGCGGTGGTTGCCGGCTAGCGGTCGCTCCTCATTCTTACGCTTGCGGAACCACGTACTACGGAATGGCCCGGCCGTATGCGCACGCCGGCGGCCGGCGAATTGCCCGCGGAATTCCCCATACGCCTTCCATCCACCGTAACAGGCCGCGAGGAAGCACTTGCGGGGTGTGAGCGATTGCGCATTGGCGGAGCAATGCCGCCGCGCGGCATTTCACGAAGCGGCATCGGCTTGTACTCGTGCGCCCCGATGTCGACGCCGCGGCCGAAGGGACGAGCAATTCCGGAAATATCCACGGCCGGCGCGGCAGCCGGTGAGCCCGCATCAATAGCCTTGCAGCCGGGACGCAGGCGAAGATCGAACCCATGATAGTCAACAAAGAAATTTTGGGGGTTGCGCTCGACGATATTGTGATCGATAACGGCTTCACACCCTCTTTCGATATTCAGATTCATCAAAATGTTGTTGCGCACGATACATCCGAGACTCGGCGTACCGTCTTTGGGCTTTAGAATACCGACCCAAGCCGGTCCGGGGCGGTCGGTATTAATGTCGAGTATGGTATTATTGACTATACGGCAATTAACGGCCCCGCGGAACGTGACACCGTGGTAGTTGTCGACGATAATAGCGTTGTTTTCGATCACCCAATCTTCGAAGTAACCGTCAAAACAGCCGATTCCCTGAAGAGTGCCGCGATGCGGTTGGTGAGGGTCGGTGTTGTTGATAATCGTATTACCGATCACCTTCACTCCCTTTACAACGCCGGTGCCTACTCCATGCTCGCCGACGGACCACGATTGGAATCCGTCATCGTGATTAGCATTGACATCATAGCAGTTCATGATGGTATTATGTTTGTAGGTGCAGTAGTCACCCAGCCCACGAATCCCGTCGCCGGCAAAGTTCTCTACCGTGTTCCCTTCCACTAAACACGAGTCTCCGCTTACCATGATCGCAAAGTCCATGTTTCGGAGGTAATTACCCCTAAAGATCACTCGTGGACTTCTGATATCGGTACCGTGACATGCACGGGCGTTCCAATCCGCGGAAGACCATCGCGAAGCTTCGGCGATCGACTGAAGTCGACAATTTTCGACGACGATCTCTCGACCTGGTCCGGAACGCTTCGACTCGATATAAACAAGCGTTCTTTTTTGGTAGCGTGATGCATGCTCCGGGCTGATATGCAGTCCACTCACCTTCCATCGCGCGGCCGCCGCAAAATGAAGCGAGGATAGACACGGTTGATGGCCCGTTTGTGCCGCGATCGTTATCGTCGCCATGTTGTAGGCATCCTCGATCTTCACCGCCCCATGGTATCCGTCGCGCAAGAGCAGTGTGTCGCCTCCGCGTACCGGCGCTCCGCCGTTCTTGAGAACGAGGTGTCGGCCACCATTTGAAGGCGCTTGAGTTTGGATCAGGTTGTCGTCAATGACCTGATCGAGTGTGCGCCACGGTTGCTCGCGGCTTCCGTCTCCCGTCGCTGAGCCACGATGCGGATCCACGTAGAAAGTGCGACCAAAGACCACGGAAAAGGATAGAGCACAAAGGCTCACGGTCCAAATCGCCTTTTTGGTTAATCTCGGGTGCATAGTTGTCCCCCTTTGCGGAAAATTCCCGAGTCGGTACGTATGAACCCCCCGTTGTCCGGTAAAGCCGTACACGCCCGGTTCCTTCGGCATCCGTAAACACCGCATTTCATGGTGCGACAAACCCCCGTTACCGCCGCAACCGATGCCCTTAAATGCAATCGCGATGTTCTATGTACCTTAGTAGTGGTAGAGATGCCGTAGGCCGAACTCGTCGCCGCCCGGCGCGGGTGGCTATCTCAGCAATATATGTCAGGTACAATCCATTTAGCTTTCCATTGCGGACGAGGAGAAGCTTACGTGCGAAACGAATTTCATTCATTACAAATGACCAAAGTTCGTGCCGACGGCCAATCCGGACGGATTCAAGCCGCAAATGTGTCATAGTTTTCAGCCGCCCCGACGTCGGCTTCACGACAACAACCGTTGTCCGTATTCGTTTGAGTTTCCACGTGTTGTAATTTCGTGCGATCTTACCTCTATTGGCTCAGCTTCGCCCTTAACGCAATTTTCCTCACTTGCCTCCCACTCCAGAGAGAGTTAATTTTTTATTATGCTCATTTTCGGCCTACGCCCCACGGACAACGAGTCTCGAACGGAATCATTCCGCGGCGCGATTGTATGAAGTAGCCGACGGTTCTATGGTTGGCTTTTATGGGTGTTTTGTTTCGATGGATGCGGTACACGGCCGAGTGGGCAAGCTCATCGGACGGAAACAGTAATGCCGGGGTTATAGTTTGCATTATATCCGTCCCGCCAACGGCCTTACCGTACGTGACATTCGGCCGTCCATGTTTGGCTTGGCGAGATTTCATGCAATTCCCAACATCTCAGGAATAATTCAGGTTACTATATGGAACAGTTTTTGGGCGAGTACCGTCTCTTGGAGCCACTCGGCGGGGGAGGGATGGGCGAAGTTTGGCTCGGGGAGAATGAAGGGGGGCGAAGGTTCGCGGTTAAGCGACTTCCCTACGGCATATCGATCCCGGTAGATCAGCGAAAGCGATTTATCCGCGAAGCGCAGACTCTCAGCAGCCTGCGTCATCCGAACATCTGCCCGATCCACGAGATAGGTCACCATCAGGGGGAACCATTCATTGTCATGGACATTGTCGATGGTATCGCCTTGCAGCGTTTGATGGATTATCTTCCCTTGCTTCCCGCGGAAGTTGTTGGCGCCACCAAGGATGACCTTCCGCGTGTTGTCGAAGAGATTTCGCGGTTGGAACAATCAACCTCGCCGGCGCCCCTACCCGAAGAGCCTGAAGAAGGTCGTACGCTGCCCATTCTTCCACCACAGCAAATCGTATTTTTGCTAACCAGGTTATGCGGAGCCGTGCACTACGCTCACCGCAAAGGAGTTTTTCATAGGGACATCAAACCCGAGAATGTCCTTTTACGTCATGACGGGGAACCGGTGTTGATGGATTTCGGGCTGGCGAAGCTTTCCGATGAATTCGGCGCGGAGACCTTAACGCAACTGAACCAATTTGTCGGCACTATTGGCTATGTAGCCCCTGAATTGACCCGCCCCGGCTTGAAAGTCGATGCCCGCGCCGACGTGTTCGGAATCGGCGGCATACTTTATTATCTGGTAACCGGACGGCGCCATTTCGTGCCCTCGAATAACCTTGCCGAAGACATTCGTCGCTTCCATGGATTTGCACCCGTTCGGCCGCGACATTACGACCCGAAGGTAAACCGTCACCTGGAGACCGTGGTGCTGACGGCGCTCAAAACGGATCCCAACAAACGGTTTCGCACCCCCGAAGAGCTATCTCTGGCTTTGGTTCGTTACTACGGCGAAATCGCAAATCACGATAAGCAGCATGGGTTCCTCGATCATTTGTCGGGTATTTTCCGACGCCATTAGCATTGCCGTTCGCCGTCAGCCGCGCAATGGATTACCGAGGCGTTATGGTGTCGCCGAAACCGCTCAAAAAAGTTGAACGTCGGGGCTTAATTCACCAATGAGCACCGGAACGAGCAGTCGCAAGATCCTAAAACCCGCCGGAGGAAAAGCGCGATGACTTTATTTGTCGGACTTGATATCGGCGGCACTAAATTGATGGCCGCCGCGGGCGACGGCGGGAGAGAGATCGTCAGGCGCATACGCCGTGAAACACCGACGGCATTGGAAGAGGGGCTTCGGTCCTTGCATGCAATGGTCGAAGCGGTTGCCGCCGGCGAAGACATAGGGGGTATTGGCGCGGCGGTCGGCGGGCCTCTCGATTGGCGTACCGGTGTCGTTTCTCCCTTGCATCAGCCTTCATGGCGCGAAGTGCCGCTCAAAGAAATAATGGAAGAACGATGGGAATGCCCGTTTTGGGTCGATGTCGACACGAACGTGGCCGCCTTGGGAGAGTATGCGGCGCTGTCCAAGCCGGTGAGCCGTTTGCTCTATATCACCGTCAGTACCGGCATGGGAGGCGGGTTGGTGGTTGACGGCCGTTTGTACCGCGGGGCCGACGGTGGACATCCCGAGGTCGGACACCAAGCGATCAACTCCCGTTGCACCTATCCGGAACGTGTGTGGTGTGAGTGCGGAGCGAAAGATTGTGTCGAAGCGTTTGTCTCCGGCAACGGTATCCGGCGCCTATACGGTAAACCGGCGCATGAGCTTTCCGCCGCGGAGTGGGAAGAGGTGGCTTGGAATTTAGGCCGGGGGTTGCGCAATTGCGCCGCCCTGTATGTCCCCGATCTAATTGCTCTGGGTGGCGGAGTAGCGACGGGCGGGGGAGAACCGTTTATCGCCACCGTCGAAGCGGTCATGAAAGAGGAACTCAAGATTGTGCCCGCGCCGAAGGTTGTCCTCAGCACACTTGGCTATGACACCGCACTGTATGGGGCGCTGATCGTCGCCCAAAAAGGGCTCGGAGAATAGGTGGAGCGTTGATCCCCGCCGGCCGGCTTGGTTCGGCAGTCTCCCGGCAAGCCATTTTCAAGACGAGCCGGGGTTCCCCCGGACCAGTCTTCCTTGTTTTGCCAAATCCTTCAGGAGTGCGGTAAGCGGCGTTATGGCCGGTCCCGCTTTATCGGGGAAATTAAAACCGCAATCATAGGAATCGGACTCCGCAACCCCGCGGCACGAGGTGCAAACAGCGTCGAGTTCCACCATGTCGCCGAAAAAGCTGTCTTCGGGAAGCCGTAATCGGAGCCGATAGGTCTTTTCCCACTCAAACGTCCGATTGGCAATCAGGCGTATGCCTTCGAATGAAAGATCATAGGCCGACCCAACGATTTCATCATTTTCGGTTTCGTATACTCGAAGATAGTAGTACGGCCGCAGCCGTGTTAATGAACCGCGTTCCTCCATGCTTAGCACCCGTCACCCTGGTTATCATTAGGAAGAAACCATTTACCCTAATGGTAACACAATGAGTTCGAATACGCAAGCGGCGGAGGTTTGGGTGTATGATATTGACGAGAAAAGTATACCGCTCATCCGGGCGTGTAAGGCATGCGGGCATGGCGGACCATGACGAATTTATCCGGCGGCGACAGTCTTTTCTTTCTGGATTTGCCGGTAACCAGAACCATCACCCCCAAGCGCCGCCGCGGCCTGACGGCACAGATCGCGCATTTGTTCGGCGGTTGAAGGAGCCGAGGAGGCCGCATCGACTTTCTCGTACACTCGCTTAATTGCCGCCGCCCGTTCCTCTTCACACGCCCCTCGCGAGGCGGTGCGTATCTTCTCGACATCGGTGGGGCGTGTCGCCGTGAGACCGTACCGCTCCTTTATGTAAAGGATAAGGATCACTTTGAGTCGTTTGCGGCAACGTTTTAGAAACGACGCCTTTTTGGTCGACGGCGCGGACAGTTGTTCCATAAGGGCCTCCAACTGTTCGCGATACTTTTCTTCAACCGTGGCGCCGGCATACCCGTGCGGCCCCGCGGATTTGCCGCGAGCCGCACGGATCTTGTAGACCACCAGCGTCCCAATGACAAGCAGAACAATTGCCGTTGTTATTATCATACCTGAATCAAATTGCATTTAAACTCCGTAGTAATTGCTAAACGGTAGGTACTCTCTTAAGCGGACGGCTCGTTTGCGGTATCGACGGGTAGTTCGATAATACCGGCAAAAACGCCGCATTCGGCGAGTCGCCGAACAGCCTCTTCTCGGCACGGGCCTGGAATGATTAAAGAAAAGGTGCAACGATTTCTGTCGGCGTAGGTGGCGAACAGCTTGAGTCGTTCCACGACTTCGTGACTTCCGAGAGTCCCGGCGGTTTCGACTTCCCAAATATGCCGGCGACCGCCCCGGACACCGGTGATATCCGGCACATGCCCGCTCCCGTCGCGTTCCCAGTGAATCGGTGAGGGTGGGCGCGCACTTTCCGCCAAGTTTGTTTGTACTTGGGAAAAACCTTTCCCTTTCATCATTTCGGCTGCATGCCGCACCAAGCGCTCATGCTGAACTTTGGTGCCGTCTTCGCTCGCCGCCATGCCGCATTTGCTCCTAATCCGCTAAACTTATGGATAAAAAGGCAAATAGATGCTTTCTAACTTACCGACTCAAGGCGCCGGCGGCACGAAACGCGCTGCGCCCCCACGGATCGCCGGGCACGCAAGGGGATTAGGCGGAGCCGGGAATCGGCATTTTTACTGTTCACAGGCCAACCCGCCGCCGCGGACAAGCCCTAATTGCCGTTGATATATTCTTTGAGCGATCCCGCAATGGTCGTATTTCGAAGTTTTTTCATGGCGGTTTCCTTAATTTGCCGGGCACGCTCACGAGTCAGGTTTGCCTGTAACCCGATTTCTTCGAACGTACTGCGCACATCTTCCCCAATGCCGAAATACCGGCGAATAACGAACCGCTCCCTACTATCAAGAGTGCGCAGCAAAAGCTCTTCCACGTCATCACGCAAACCGGTGCGCATGGTCCTATCGTCGGGTGACTCAGGCCTGTCGTCAGCCAATTTATCCATGAGCACGGCGGAGCCGCGACTTTGGAGCGGCTCATGAAGAGACGAGTGACGGTTTGGGATGTGAACGGTGGTTGCAACCACTGCTTCCGAAACCCCCGCTTCGGCGGCCAGCTCATGCTCATCGGGGTATCGGTTGTGCTTTTGCTCGAATCGCTCCTGCGCTTTGCTAAGCTTGAAGATCATCCCCACGCGATTCGGCGGCAATTTCATGATTCGGGATTGTCCGGCCAACGCGGATAGAATTGCCTGGCGGATCCACCATACGGCGTAAGAGATGAATCTGAAATTTTTGCGCTCATCGAATCGATATGCCGCCCTTATCAGCCCAAGATTGCCCTCGTTGATAAGATCCGCCAGGGGCAGGCCTTGTCCCTGATAGTTACGAGCAACACTCACCACGAACCGCAGATTGGCCTTGATAAGCCTTTCCAGCGCGGCCTGGTCGCCCGTTCGTATGCGTACGGCCAATTTGGCCTCTTCGGCCGTGGAAAGTGCGTTGTTACGGGCGATCTCTTTAAGATACCGCGCGAGGTTACTGCCGTCCACCGAAAAGCGGTCAAGCGTGGTACGCGAATTCATTCGCCCCCCAAGATGATAGTCCATGTCCGTGCAAGCAAATACGGCAAGTCGACGAGAGAGCCGACGTTGCAAATAGCCGCACGACGGCGTGGAAAATTATTACTTTTTCTAAGGACACTTTATTAGCACAAAATAGGTAATTTTAAGATATAATTCAAGTCCCGTCCTCTATTTGTAGCCCAAAGTGCCCCGAATGTACCCCCTCATGGGCACGTATTCAATGGGGCGCTACAAAGAGGCGGCAAATCACGTCAAGCAATCGTATCGGAATCATGCGGGAATTTCGTAATGCCTTAGGAAAAAACACCCGAACAAATCCCGCCTTACACAGGCTCAGCCGCATGCCACGACAGATCGATCCCAACAAACCCTTGTTCACCATTGCCGCCGTCGGTGAAATCCTTGGCATAAAACCTAGAATGCTAAGGGCTTACGAGGAACGAGGGCTCATCACACCCTCCCGCTCAGACGGTAACCATAGGCTATACTCACTCAACGACATCGACGTCCTCGCCTACATTCACTATTTGACCTATGTAAAAAAGGTCAATACCGCCGGCGTTCACGAAATCCAGCGAATCGTCGGCAAGCTCGACGAAGAGACCTATACTCGGTTCATGGAAGAAGTGGAGCGGGAAATAGAAAGCCTGCCTCAAGATAAGAAGCGAGCCTTTCTGGGCGAAGGGGACGAGTTGGAAGATGAGGTACTCAAGGGTATCGAAATCTACGGTAAGCGTCGCAAAAAGAGGAACCCTGAACGGTCTTGAACGAAGAGGCTTTGGCCGCCGAGAGATTTATCCCGAAACACGGGATTGGAACCACCCCGGCGAGTACGCCTTGCGCAATTGGTGCCTGCGGTTACCTCGGTGAGCGGAGCGTTCAATTTAGAACGAAACTCATTAGACCATTCCGACGGCGTTCTCTTCCATACGCGCTGATTCGGCCTTGACCGGAACCGGTTTTAGCCTTCAGCTTCGCTTATCCATTTCTCGAGCGCCGAAATGATTTTCCGCGCTTGGTCCGCGCTGGATATGTTGAATTTGGCCTGCTGCCGATATTCGTCATTTATCTTACGATAGCGACGTATCGTATAGCGGTCGGGCCCGTAATCCTCTTTGCTTCGCTCCCATTGACGGTACCTGAAGATAATCGTAGCCCACGCACCCTTCGATAAAATCTGCTTGTCAAGTTCTTTGGTAACTTCAACGCCGTCTTCTTCGTAGGTGATTGTAATATCGTTCACATCGCCGGCCATAAGCGCCTCCCGTGCATTTGAGCACAGCCGAGATTCATCCACTCGACCAATTTATGGATTGTATGTACGTGGTTATGTCTGAAGTGCCTAAGTAGTGCCATATATAGGACAAATATACTTGCTTGGCGACTATGCGGGTTGGAAGATGGATTCAGTGCAAGAATTATTGTGACCTCCAATCACATAAAAGCATGCTTGGCGCCCGGTTGATACCGCGAAACGCCGCGCTCCTCAACGGTTCACCATCGATCGCGCGCCGAGTGTTATTTTGCTGTTTCGATGAGCCGTTGCGATCTCCTCGGCTCCATCATCTTGCACCCGCCGTCGTCGTAAAACACTAATCGGCACCGCGGTTTCGTTGAGACGGCTGTTAATCAGGTCCAGTGAATCTTTCCCGATGCACTATATCTTTGGAACTTATATTTTTATCCCTATAACTGAAGAGGAGCCGGTTCATGTATGATCTTCGTACCTACTACCGCGACATCATGGTGGGCGAAACCGTGCAATTCAACGGCGAACGGAAACGATCTCACGAAATACAGCTTGTCGAGCTTAAAGGAGCGAAAGCGGAAATACGAATTGACGACGAGACGATAGAGTTGACTACGGTATCCTCGGACGATGTCGGTGACAAAGCCTCCGATAACGAACGTCAGTATGTTAGGCGTGGAACATTGCAGGTGGGGATCGACATTACGCGTGAGTTCGTGGCCGACAACGCGTACGAGAAGAGCATGATCTCATTGTCGGGAGACGCACGAGTGTACATAGGGCCGGTGGTCGCCTATAGCCACGCAAAATACCGTTTTCCCGTACCACGGCAGAATTGGGATTACAGCAGCAATTGGCTGACCACCGCTCCGTATGGTCGCCACTTGGGTATCGATCTCGGTGCACCACGGGGAACGCAGGCGATCTCCGTCTGTGACGGTGTCATCCAGGACATTCGTCGGTATGATCCCGCCGCCGACTCGGAGGATTACTGGGGACATCTGGTAGCGATTCGCGGCAAAGACGGCTTTATCTATACCTACGCGCACTGCGATACGCTTGCGCCGCATGTCGAAATCGGTGCGGCGATACAAAGAGGTAACGCCATAGGTTCCATAGGCAAATCGGGATTTGAAAGCATGGGCATTGCCCCTCATCTTCATTTCGAAATGCTCGCCTGTCGGCGGCCCGAAAATTTCCGTTTCGCCTTTGAACGCAAACCCTCGGAGCAATCTACGCCTATTCGGCTGTTGCCCGACGATGCGGAAGGGTTCGTTGTTAACCCATTCCCCTATCTCTGCGAATGGTTCCAGGCTCAATGATGATACGACGAAGGCTTTCCTACCTCTTTGTTGCTCGACGACCCGCAATGCGCCTCATTCGACGTCGGTGACCTGAATAACAAGAGAAACGGGAACCTCACTGGCCACAATGAGGTTCCCGTTTCTCTTCGTTACGCTCGACCAGGGTTCGGAATCCAACAAATCCCCAGCCCCGCAAGCCCAGAGCCGGAAAAACCACCATCCTCACGCCTCACGGCTTCACCCTTCCATCTTCAATCGCAAATCCCAGATTCCTAGTGAGTCGCCGTTTGAGGCGGCCCTTCTTGATTTTCCAATGCACGTAATCGCCACCGCACGAATCCTTCAAGGGCGTGGGGTGCATGCACGGGGTGATATGATGAGACAAATCGATAGCGACCGTAGGCGGCGCGAGCCGCGGCACTATCGCCCGCCAAATCGGCCCTCATAGCCGTGCACAAGGGTTCGCGTGCCGCCGGATCCGGCCGGTATGGCTGCCGGCGGTAAGTTTCGAGGTCAATGGCGCCAACGATAAACGCCAGGTCGTACCATAAGCGCCGACCTAAAACATTTCTAAAAAGAGAGGTGTCGGCGGCATTGTACTCAAGGAGCCCCTCCCCCACGCCGAGCAACTGGTTGGTGAGCGGAAAAAGTATTCGACGCCGGAAACAGTTTTCGTAGCCGTCTTCGTACCAGTTTATGCGCTCCCTGCTCTCTTCATCTATTAACGGTCCTCTCCAGCCCCGCTCCGGCGAATAGTCAGCAAGCGCTTTAAGGTAACGAGCCTTTTGCACTTGATGCCGTTCGGAAGGGTACCGCCGAATCACTTCATCATAACGTTCCTGAGCAAGAAGAGCAGCCGCGCAAATTAGAGGCGAAAAACCGCGATCGCTTCTAATGCTGTCGGGCTCATTGTCCAAAAGAAATGCGGCGGCCAGTGAACCGCGCCTTTCGCGGAAACGTTGTCTGACGATACGATTACGCCCGGTCATCATAAGTACCCGAGTAACTTCAGAGCGTATGTCCCAGTAGTCCTCCACCACCTCTTCAAGGCTTCCAAGCGCAATCAGTGCCCGTGCTTGTTGCGCACGCTCCGTTGAGTCGCGCATCAGTACTGCTTCGTACTCACCCGCTCGCAGTCGTGCCTCGGCGCAGGCTGTTCGCAGATGGGAATACCGCTTCCGCACCAAATCGAATTTTCCCTGCACCAAAAGCGCTTCGACACACAATTCCTCGATATCGCCATAATCGCGCACCACCTTTTCGGACTCGCCGATTGCCAGGAGCGCCAACGCCGTACGGCGTCTGAGATGCGGATACCGCTCGATAATTTCGGTATAGCGTCGTGCACGGTACAAAGCTTCCGCGCACAAATCCTCTTGTTGCGGAAAACGTCGAAGGAATTCGTTCTCTTTTCCTAATCGCACGAGCCCGGTCATTACAAGTCGTGGATCGTTTGGAAATAAGCGAAGTATTTCCCGCGCGCGTCCCGTGTGTATCAAATGGCGAGCGTAGTACAATTTTCTCATTGGATACCGGGTGAGTATCTCGTCGGCTTTTCCAAGATGAATAAGCGAACTAACGGCCGGGTAGGATTGGTCCGCATATTGGCTGAGGACAACCTGGTGCTTCCCCCTTACAAACAGCGATAGGGCACACAGATATCTTTGGTCGGGATAGCGATTCCTGAGCGTTCGCAATGAATCCATTTTAAAAAGGGCTTCGGCGCATTTACGACGGAGTTCCGGATACGTTTCGAGCACCGCCTTATGCCTCCCAAGCATCAGTAGTGCCGAAGCACATTCTCTCCGCAGCTCCGGATATTCCCTTAGCACGTCTTCCGCCCGCCGCATCGCCAAGAGCGCTTTGGCGCGATACTCCCGTTGGTTACGATAGTTTTCGAGTATGGTGCGATAATGCTTGTTTTTGATGTATAGAGTTGCATTGTATTCCAAGAGGCTGTTGTGCGAGAGATCAAGCTCGAATTCCCGTCCCCATCGCGTTATCACTCGTCTATGCCGTTCCATGACGGGAACGATGGAATCGAAAGGCACACTGTCGCGAACGAGCCTCATGATGTCACTTCTCAGCGAATCCGAAAGGCCGAAATGAATGGTTTTCAAAACGCCGTGACCGGGATATCGCCGCGCAAGTGACATCCACGTGCTCTCTACCGCCGCCGTCCGTTCCCGCGCGCAAAGAATTGATGAGATCGCGTACAGTGCCCACGGCGCCAATTCGTGTTTCGGCGAACGCGAAAGGAATTCGCGAAACGTAGCCAATGCCGCGTCGATACTGTCAAGGGCGAGTCGACAACGCCCCACATTGAACAAAGCGGGTCCCGCAAGAACCGACTTCGGGTACCATTCGTAGACTTCTCTATAACGCAAAAGCGCACGCCGGTACATACCGTAATTGAAAAACTGATCCGCAACCGTCAAGGGGGATAGTTTCCGCGGAAGCGGCTGATAGTAGACCATAACATTATCGATCCGCTGAATATTGTGAAAGCTGTTCTCAAAACCGAAGGTTCCGCTTTCGGGACCACTGAGCGCTTCATAATCCTCATAGTCGATAATGCATTGTCCGTCAATGAAAAGTCTGACATGACGTCCTTCCTTCTCCATCCGGAACCGATAGACCCGGTTTGTTTTCATCGGTTGGGCAAGAATCGCATAATCGGCTATATTTTCGCCGCTTAGGAGCGGTGTACTCTTTTTGGTAAGCACGACATATTCCGGCTTTCCCCACCCGGCCACATGGAACATGTAACCTTCTTTGCGATTGCGCCCACCAATGTAGCAGTTGTAGTTGAGATTCGAGCGAAGTGAAGTCACATCCCACTCTACCCGAATATTGCCCGGCACGCGGTGGCGAAAGGTGAGATTTTCGTACGCATCACCGGCTTTGCTCACGATTGCCCCCTCGTCAAGCCGCCACGCGTCGTTCGCCGAAACTTTGCCGGCGGTAATTGCGCTGTCCGTCGGATAGGCACCTACTTGCAGAGCGATCCAATCCCGCTCGAACGAGCGAATATCGGCTGAAGCAAACGATTCGTGGTAGTAGCGTCGCCAGACTATCATCTCCTTGAGTTTTTCGCGCAGTAACAGATAGCCGGTCGTGCTAATAAGAATCAGTGGTATCGTGACCGCCCAAAACGCTCTCCTATTTCGCCGATACCAGCGAAGCGCCCGCTCGAATGAAGATTCCCGGTAGGCGGTCACCGCCAGACCATGCTGATAGGCCTTAAGATCATCAGCCATCTCTCGAATTCTTTGGTAGCGTTTTGCGGGATCGGCCTCCAAAGACTTTAGCACAATCGCCCGCAAACGACGCGGTATTCGGCTTTGTTCTTCTTCGGTAAGAGGATCCAGGGTACCGGAACGTTTCTTTTCCCAAAATGCTTCCGGGTCTCGATCCCAAACCGAGAACCGTCCGAATAGCGCATGAAACAGTGTTGCCCCCATACAGTAAATGTCGCTGCGGTCATCGGCGCGTTCACGTTTGGCCTGCTCCGGGCTCATGTAGGCCGGCGTACCCACAAGCCCGGCTCCGCCCTGGAACTCTTCCTCTTTGCCGCTGAGCCTTGCGCTTCCCCAATCCAGAAGCAGAACTTCGCCAAAGCGGCTAAGCATAATATTGTCGGGTTTGACGTCCTGATGGATATAGCCTTGATCGTGCGCGTAATCCAGAGCGTCACAGACCTTAAGCGCTACGGCGAGGACGTCGCCGATCGAAGCGATTTCCGGGGGCGGATTCCCCGATTCGGCGACTTGTCGCAAGGCGTCGCCGAGCGAAACGCCCGAGACCTTTTTTGTCGTAAAGTATATTTCCCCTTTGTCAGTTGCACCGATATCGTATACCGGAAGTATATTGGTATGCTCGAGCTTTGCCGTCGAGCGCGCTTCGTAAATGAACGCGGCTCTTCGTTTGCGGTTGCGATCCTCGACATGAGTCAGGATTTTCATTGCCACCGTTCTGTCGAGACTGAGATCCTTGATCGAGTAGACTCGCCCCGTGGCCCCTTTACCGATTCGCTCGCCGATAATATATCGACGCCCGGGGAGATCCGGATTATCGAGAAGGTAATCGGGCAGACGCGATGCGTCGACCAGTTCATTCACGCCGGTACTGGCTTCGGTACTCAAATTGGGGGAATTCGTCGAGCCCCGGGTCCGCTCCAAGTAACGGCCGGGCCCGTTGACCGTATCGTCATCGAACACCGTCCCGGTCATGAGACGGTGCATGGCTTCGGCCGAAAAAGCTTCTTCGGGGATAGTCCTTTGAAGAAGATCGTTATACTCTTGAGGCTCTGAATTCGACGGTTTTTCTTGTCTCATGGCACTCTCAGGATTCCCCGTCGGCGGCTCGATTCATCGGCGGACAATGTGCGTCCGCACGATTTTCCGCGGTCCCGCCCCCTTATCGGCATAGAGAAGGCGAATTCCGAAACTATTACTCCGAGCACAATTTGTGTTAAGGGGCCAACCAGGGAAAACCCGACCTAAAGGTCAGGTCACACGGCATCAATTAACCGCAACCCTGCTCGGAGTAATAAAAGATCGTTGTCTTATTCTATTGTATTATCGGCGCCGCGAAAGGGCAAGCGTAGAAACAGGCGAGGGGGGTTCGGAAAACCGTTGTTCCCGGAGCAATGCGTATCAACGGCGGTGACATCGGAACAATTTCCGAATAATTATCGATGGGAACGTCCGATTCACCATCTCTATACCGCCGATGAAAGGAACGTTTTACCCCCTTCGAGGTAAGTTGTCGAACGCTACATTATCGATACTCAACATTGCGCATGGTAAGTACTCCGGAAGGCAGCGTCTTTCTTGCTTGGCGGATCAAAGAAAGCATCTCTTCAAGGGCCGGATCGCTCATATCTCCCGAGGGGAAGGGGCGTTCGCTGCTCGGGGGCGGCGGAGCGAACAATCGTTCGAAAAAAGGCCTTTTGGGGGGAAATTGCTTTAGGCGAACCGGCTTATCAGTAGGAATTCCCGCCGCTTTTTGAGCCAGCTCAATCGCCTCCGGCAGCCCCCCGAGCGTATCGATAAGACCGAGAGCCAGGGCGTCGGAGCCGCTCCAAATCCGCCCC
>WJJU01000267.1 GCA_014729595.1 Chitinivibrionales bacterium | reverse complement strand
TAATTTTCACCATCATGCCATTCACGATCGCCATTCCGGCCTTGAGTTCGATTTTCCCGCCGACGGCATCTTGCGCCACGACACTCCCTGCGCCGGATATGTCAATCTGCGTAGCTTCGATTGTGAGGGTTCCCCCCGCCTTGATCGTCAAATTGGCGCCGGCCTCGATCGTAACATTGGCGCCTGAGCCGATTGTTATTTCGCCCCCGGCATCGGCTTGGAGCGCTCCGCCGACCTTGGTGCTTTGATCCCCGTCGACGGAAATGGATTGGCTCCCTTTTACCGTCAGCGATCGATCCGCGCCGATTTCGATTGTCTGGCCCCCGTCGCTGACCGTGAGCGTTTGGTCTCCCTTGACTGTCGCGGTGTCGGTTCCCTCTATCGTTGTCGTGCGGTCTTCGGTGATCGAGACGGTTTCGCTCTTTTCTATCGTCTTGACGCGATTGCCCTTGACCTCGAGACTGTCGTCGTTGCCTACTCGTGCCGCGCGATTGTTGCCGATACTCTGTGACTGGTCGTTTTTAACATTAACGGTATGGTCTTTTTCGGCTTGGACGGCCAGCACCTCGGAGCCCTTTTTGTCTTCGAACATGATCTCGTTATAATTATCGGCGCCTCCGTCCGGCGTACTCCGCGACTTGATCGCACTCCGCGTGCCGTTGGCGGGGAGTTCATGGGGCGGCATCATTTCTTCGTTGTAAACCCCGCCGGTAATGAGCGGCTGATCGGGATCGCCGTCTATAAATTGAACGACAACTTCTTGCCCCACCCGCGGATGAAACGCCATACCCCAATTTCTTCCCGCAAAGCTCTGAGCCACCCGAATCCAGCAGCTCGTCTTTTCTCTGTCTTTCGATGTCCGATCCCAATGAAACCGTACCCGTACGCGACCGTATTTATCCAGCCACACCTCTTCCCCCTTGGGTCCCACGACCACCGCGGTCTGACAATAGGCAATCGTCGGCTTGTCCTGTACGTCCCCCTGAGGGCGAAACGGTACGTCGGCGGGGATGCAATCGAATGTGCAATGATAAGTCATCGTTTCGCCCACCTGGGCGCCGCCATAGCCGACGGAGGTAAGAAGGTACGAAGTATTGAATTCATCGCGGGGATGTTCGACTAAGGAGCAGGTGTGGCCGGCGGCGAGTCTACGGTCCGTAGCCTTGCCGTTAAGTGTGACCGCATCCGCCCGGTGCGCTTCAAGACGAATCCGTGCATACCGTTCGCCCCCTTTGGCGCTCTCATAGAAATTCGTATTATCGTAAAACTCCAAGCCGCCGGTCCCGGCATCAGCCGAAAGCGCGGTGCTGGGCCGCGTGAAATCGTACCTGTTCAGAGAAACTTTCGTGGGCCGGACCGAATGTCCATAAGTCAATCTCTCCACCCCCGCCCACGAGCGTGCATCCTCGCCCTCCGAACGCTTGTAAAACAGGTCCCCCTCGGGCTTCAGCGCGGCATACGCCGAGGCCGAATCGCCCAGGATCAACCGCTGCTCCCCGAGTTCGTGCACGAAGTAGAAGAAAATCCCCTCTTCGCGCAGTAGACGTACGATAAAGCTATAATCGGATTCACGGTACTGAGTACAGTAGGTGCGCGATTCATAGCTTTCCTTAAGCTTCATTTCATATTTGCCCGAAAAACCGGCATCATCGAAAACCTCTTTGACTATGGCGGGGACACTCATTTCTTGAAATATGCGCGAATTGACCCGCTTTTTTAAAAACCAGAGCCAAGGCGCCAACTCCATCCGGTATTCACTCAGATCGGTACTTTGACTGGACTGTGTGAATTCTTTGATATAACCCGACACATACCGCAGCTCATTGCCGGGAACCCGTATCGAGAGGGTGGCCACACGGCCGATAAGATCGTCAAAAGCGACGGCTGGGTTATCGGAAGCCACCATGAGACTAATCTCGGGGATCTCCGAAATGGTTTCGGTTACGGAGAATGAAACCACAATCAGCTCGTCCGTCCCCAACGAAGTGGTCAAAGAATAATCAAGGTTTGCGGATGTTTTTCCGGGCATGATGATTCCCTGTTCAGGTTGATGGTTCAGGTGCGGATTCCATTGTATGCAAGTTTATCCATCGGCTCGACGGCAAAGCGGGGAACACGGTTCCATCTTCGCTCCCCCGAACCCCCGATCTTCAAACATGGATTCCACACCGACACTTTTCGAGGCCAAAAAAGAAGATACCACCTGCTCGCGATTCACGCAATAGAATTTTTCTATGAACATTCCCGTCGACTCCCGATAAGGCTTCCCGGTATGAGGCGATGCGCCATTCACGATTTTTTGCCGCCGCTTGGCCGATACCGCGCGCGTTTTTGCCGTACCGGGCTTGGCCCCTTAGCAAGGATCGCGTTGACCCGTTGTATGC
>WJJU01000266.1 GCA_014729595.1 Chitinivibrionales bacterium | reverse complement strand
GTGGTTCCGCGTGCGGAGGTACCGTCAATATTACCTATTCAATCGGCGAAGGCTCAATCGGGAATTATCCCAATTTGGCGGACAATGATCCGGTCAACGATCTTACGGCCCGCCGAATGGTTCCGGGGGATTTAATGGTTAAAGATAATCATGTTGCTATTGTAAATTACATCACCGGCGATCGTGGGGAAAATGATATTGGTTCCGGGGATTACCGAGAGGCTAGCGATATAAAACTTATTCATGCTGTCAGCTCACCTCAATATGTTATTTTTGGGGCTGACGATCCTGATACATGGACGCATTTTCAAGGAGTAGAAAATGGCCTTGTCACAGATACATGGGATTGGGATGATTTCAATAACACCAAGGATGATTATACTGTAAGAAGGTTGTTGCCATGAAACGATTTATTCTCATTTGGATAATGCTTTATTTCCCGAATGCTAATGCCTTGCAAAGGGTGGTAATATATGAAGCTCCATTCGGAGTAAAAGTGGGGGAGTACAAAAAGGAGTCAGCAGAGACTAATTGGGAAGAAGAAAATTTCGTGCCTGACGATTTTTACGTTTTTAAAAACAAACTTATTGTCAACGATAAATACCAGGCAAGATGGCAAATTGTTGATATCAAATCAAAAAAAGTAACGCGAGTCATCAAGAATGGTGTACCTTTGGATTATGCCGATTTGGATGATTCTGTGTGCATATACAAGGGTGGTATATACAAAATTACATCTAATAATCAGCTAAGCCAGGCGGAAATATACCAGAATGACAGAACATATGGAAACTATCTCAATATAGAATATGTTCTCCGGCATTATAATACCGACCTAAAGTTTATTAAGGCTCAAGGCTTCTACATTTTGGATAGCCTTTATGCTGCTTTTGTAAAAAAAGATCTGCCGGTTGATATTCAATATATTCGAGTAAAAGAGCATTCTGCATGGTTCTTTAGAGATCACAGAGCTATTATCGGTGGCTATCCAAGCGCTTTAGAATACCTTATTGAACTGAAATACGAGGAACTATCAGGGCGACCGATCGACACGGCCGATTCAAAAGTTTATTCATTTCCTGACAGCATAGAGTCTGGGCGTTACTTTGACAAAGGATTTGCTAGAAATTTTGCTAATCATGATTCAAATTATAATATCTACTACTACTCGGAAGAATGCGATTCCTTCAGAATACATGACAGCACATTCAATGTGATGGCTTATCAAACTGGGAACTCACGCAATCCTTTTGAACGCAAAACGACACATTATAGAGAAGATATCGCTATTATCTCATCCTACGACAGATTGGGGCAACTTCGATTTTGGTTTCCTGAGCCGCCAATTGGCGAGGGTTGGAAAAAAGCTCTCGCACCAATATTTGTGAGTGACGAAGGGCGCATCTTTCGGATGATATTCTACAGTCATGATAATAAAACGAAAGAGCAAATCGACAATGCCAAAGGCATTAAAATTATTGAATATATTCCCGAAAAGAAGGAATTTTCTCACGAACAGCGAGTGAAAATGTATGGCAATCCATAGCAGACCACATAAGCTACCACCGCTTCTGTGAAATAGACAAAATGATAAAGGCGCGCGCGGAAGTGAACGATAACATGCAGGAATGGAAAAGGCTAATCGATAGCACGTATGATGAACTCTTCGCCGAAGAGTTGGATCAGGAAGCTTTCTACCGGAACATGGTTGCCTGGCGCAATGCGCTGAAGGATGAGTTCATTGAAATATATCCAGCGCCAAAACCGGAAGAACTGTTTTGCGACGATATGCTGGAGTGGAAAGAGCTGCTTAAGGGGTTGTTCAGCGATAATAATTTCCCCCCCGGCCCTTCGGAAGATAATCCCAAAAAGCTCGCTGAATTGAGAAGCCGCCTAAATCAGGATTTTGCGCACATGTTCCCGCAAGATATCGTGCGAGAATGGAAATCAACGCTCGCTTATGAGTCGCTGTGGGTGAACTATCGGATTGATATTTTGGGGAATTTGAATACTGAGGGGGATATAGTCGATAACTGCTATAGGGTACGACTGAGTTCTGATCGGTATTTTGATGGCTTGACCGATCCTCCATACAATGAATACCACACGTCTAACTGGACGGGTATAGACTGTTCAGGTTTTCTGCAAAGGGCCGCCCATGGACATACGGCCTTGCCCGATTTGGGCGATGGACGGTTCACGTGGATGGGAACCGGGTCCTGGCCAACCGCAAGAAAATGTAGCCAAATAGAAAACGGTTACAACGGTACGCAGTATACTGAGTTTATTGGTAGGCATCCGGATCATGATCATTACAATCAGGCTGATGATACATATGATAGAACTGCTCCAGGCTATGTTTTAATTAAGGATGGGCATGTGGCAATTGTTCAATATGTTCTTGGGGAACGAGGGAACAATAACGAAAGGGACCCGGTTGGTAGGATTGATGATAATATCTGGCTCATCCAGTCAATCGGTGGAGAAGATGGCCCTAATGGTTTCAGTGACAAATAGCCCTTAGAGGCTGGAAGGGTAACTAATGCTTGGACTTGGGCGGATATGCCAAGCGCGATTAATTATTCTGTTCGGAGACTATTGCCATGAAGACACTGATATTTATTATGCTCATTATAACACTGTCTTTTGCCGCAAACAAAAAAATAGTATACCGCACAGCCTATGGTAGAGAATTTGGCATGGTATCCTACGAGTTACGTGACTATCCAGACGAATGCACAGCAGTTTCAAGCACCTTTTTTATCGTAGGTAGTTACTTGTATTTGCAAGATGGTAATGGTCGAGTCCTGAAAATTGTCTTAAACGATCGACGCATAGCGGATACGCTACCCAATGTCCATTTGAAATATGTCAACATAGAAGAATCCTATATTATAGCCTATAAATCCATCGAACGTATTCAGGGGTGCAAAAGCTTTACCATTTTTCAAAGCAAGGGCAAATCGGAGTCCTTTCGCAATTTCGTGCTGCATCCTTCGGGCTTCTTGATTCTCGTTACAAACCGAAGTACTTATTACTTCGATAGCACACTTACTCTTATTACTCAATCCAATCTACCCGATTACATTAAAGTCAAAAAAGCCTTTGTCTTTTTGGATGAGGAAGCGCTTATTACATTTGGTATAGACGAGATGCGAAACGCTGTCTCGATTTGGTCTCACAAGCTTTGGGGGAATAGGACGATGCCTCAAACCGCAGACCTGTTTCCGTTTCCTGACAGTACGGAGTGGGGGCCATATTTTAAGGATCGACGCCCCTCGGTGAGCATTAAATACCTCGGTTACGACATCCAGTATAATACCTATTGGTCCGCAAGAAGAAAGGAACCTAGGGACACCGCAAACAGCTACCAGGCAATTTTTAGCTATAATAGATTTGGGGAACTTCGGTACTGGTTTCCGGAACCGTTGCTTGAGCCCGGGTGGAAGCATCATTGTGATGGTGATATCGTGATATCTAAAGAAGGCCGCATCTTCCAAATGGCCTTTTACAGCAAGTACGAAGACTTCTTAAATAGGAAGAAGAAAGAATGCATTGACACCACCAAAGGCATCCGTATCCTGGAATACATCCCGGAAAAGAAAGATTTCACTCATGAGTGCCGGGTGGAGTTGTACGGGAGCAAGAGCCTTGAAGACCTACAGAAAGAGGCACGAGCGCGGGCCGAGACAAG
>WJJU01000265.1 GCA_014729595.1 Chitinivibrionales bacterium | reverse complement strand
CTCTCGCAAGAGGCGCTTGTGCTTTTTATGCTGGTGAATGTAATGCCGGTAAGTGTCAATTCGGTAAGCCTGGCCCTCCGGTTTCACAACGATCCCTCATTGGCGGCTCAAGGTGTCGTATTCACCCACGTCTTCGCAATTGTCACACTTCCAATCGCGGTGCTGCTCATCGAGCACTTTCTGCTGTAAATCCCCCCTCCCTCCCCCCGGATACGTCCGAATATAGGGATGAAGTTGCATTATCGACGGTTCTCGTTGTCGGGGATGCAAGACTCGCCACGTTGTCGGCCGTGCCGCGGAAAACACATAGCACGGATACGGCTCAAATTTTGGGGTTGATGGTGACGCTTTGATCGCCTCGGAGATAAAAATCGTCGTATTCCGGATAAACTCAATTTATATTATCTGATTCAAATGGACGCGCCGGCGCTTTTGGGCCGGGGGCATAGATGTATGAACGAATTGAATAGGGGACCGTCTTAGAAAGATAAAATCTCTCACGCAGCATACCCCATTGGAAAGAATCACGCTATGCACAAAACATTTCTTGCATTCTGTTGCCTCGCCGTCTCTCTCCTGCTTGCGGAAACCGGCGCCTCGCCGGTATACCAAAAAGATTTCATAGGTACGGGAACCCGGGAATTCGAGTTCACTCTTGGGCAATGGGGCCGATTCTCGATTCAGGTCGCAAGCCCCGAGGGGGTAGAGCTTCAGCTCAAAGACAAAAAACAGGGCATACGCGGAAAAGACGGTGTTCCCGGAGAAGCAAACGGACGAATCGATGAATTTCTCGATATCGGCCCGTATAAGATTATTGCCAATGCCGCGCACAAGGCAAGCGCGCAAGCCCGCCTTACGGTGGTGCCTTTCACCGAATTGAATGCACCGTCATACATGGTTGAACTTAAGCGGTACGAAACAAATCTCAAGGATCTTGAGCAGCGATCCTATTGGATACATATCCCGCGTGATACGGTAGTGTTCATCGAGGCACTCGGGCGAAATGTCGGCGATATCCAGTTATGGCGAAACGGACGATGGCGAGTTAACATTTCACGGTTATCCATTAAGTCATTAGAGCGTACGGATACACCGCTGAAAGGTTATCGGGTTGTTCAGCCTCTGCAATCGGGCTACTACCTTCTTACCGTCTATGGTGGCCCTCCGCTCGACTGGACACGTACAAGCGATAAACACCCCGCATACATATCTTGGGGACTTGAGCAACTGGGAAGCAACGGAAAACGAACCGAAGCGATTTCCAAAAGAGGATATAACCACTACATCGTTCCCGCGGACCTTGACTATGCGGTTCTGTCGACACCTCAGGATTCCATCCTCCATCTTTCCGCCGTTCCGTTTGATAAAAAGAGCAGCCGATTCACCAAGGCGGCACGTGACTCGATACATCCTAAATCAATCGATAGACGGTGTATCGTTCGTATGCCGAATCGCCGTCGCAGCTCGTGGTACGTTCTCCGGGTAAAGGGCACGCCCGGCCAGGTGTTTACGTTAACCACGTTGAGCCGTACCGGCGGCTATACGAGTGAATCCTCGGGAGATTACTGGATAAGCACACTCCATACGAGTTTAGATGATGCGCAATTCGGTGTTTCGGGCTTCATAACCGATGATTCGAAAAGGAAAGAAATAGTCGTCATGACGGCCGACACCGTATCTTCGGCACAATCAATAAACAGAGAATTCAATCTTTTGGCCGAAATGAGTGCGTTCGTATGGATTGAAGAGAACGGGAACTATACCATTAACCCTGGAGGCGTAGCGTATTCGATTTCCATCGAGCGATATTTCGTTGACGGAAAGTCGAGGAAAATGCCGGCATTTGATGGAAAAAGAGACGTCAAGCTGACGAAAGGATTATACAAACTGCGTTTTAAGCCGCGAAAAAAAGGTATAGCGACTTTGCAGTTCCACAAAACGGATCTTTTGGGCAAGCTTTCGAGTCTGGTGCAACGGGGGGAAAAGCCTGAACCCGGAACCGGCAAAGCATACATCCAAATACCGCGAATGTTCTTATCAAGTGGTACCTATCGAGTCATTTTCAACAACCTTGCTCCGGAAAAGATCGGCACCATCATCCGGAAGCTTCCGATGGATATCGAAGAGCCTCTGCCCGTCAAAACCGAACCCAACGTATCGATTACACTGCCGGTCACGGTTAAGGAACAATCGGAACTTTTGGTTAAAGATGAGCGGGGCGAACACCGGCGATTTGTTCTGAACGGGAACGGAGTTCAGTCGCCGCATACTGTCAAACCGGGGCAATTCACTCTTCAACTCAGCGGTTCCGGCGATTATCTACATGTTCAATCGATCCCTACGGCG
>WJJU01000028.1 GCA_014729595.1 Chitinivibrionales bacterium | reverse complement strand
TTCTTCCGCCGACACATACAAAACAGAGCCGGTTTCCCGACCCACCGACGCCGCCATCTGCAGCAGCAGTGTCGACTTACCGATGCCGGGATCGCCGCCCAATAGAATCGCGGCGCCCGGCACGAGGCCGCCGCCCAAGACGCGGTCGATTTGGGGAAACCCGGAAGGACGGCGCCGTACCGTTTCAGGGTTGCACGAAGATAGAAGGACGGGCTCGGCCGGTGCGACGAGGCCCACGCTTTTTGCGGTACCGCGGGCGCCGGCGGATTCCCGAAACTCGGTAATTGTCTCCCATTCCCCGCAATTTGTGCATCGACCATGCCATTTTGTAAAATCCTGCCCACAGTTGGAGCAGACAAACGAAATTTTGGTTTTTTTTGCCACAATAAGAATTACCTACCGCGGGATGCCGCCGGCCCCTACGGGTTATACAAAGTTGACATCCGTTTCGCGTTTCTTGTAGAAGCGATCTATCATCGCAATCGCCTTCTGTGGATCATCGATGAGCTTGAGGAGATCCAGATCCTCTTTTTCTATATAATCCGTCGCGAGCATCATTTCTCTCAGCCAGTTGATAAGCCCTTTCCAATAATCGCTCCCCATCAATACCAACGGCAAAAAGGATGCTTTGTGGGTCTGAATGAGCGTTAACGTCTCAAACACTTCGTCCATTGTCCCAAAACCGCCCGGTAAAACGATTACGGCCGAAGTATATTTGAGAAACATGACCTTGCGCGAGAAAAAATGCCGAAAATTGATCAATGTCTTAATGTATTTGTTCGGCATCTGTTCGTAGGGGAGTTGGATATTGAGCCCGATCGAGGTGCCGCCCGCCTCCGAGGCACCGCGATTGGCGGCTTCCATGATTCCCGGTCCCCCGCCGCTGATGACACCGTAGCCACTCTTCACGGCCGCGGTCGCGGTTTGACGCGCGAGTTCGTAGTAGCGATGATTCTCGGGCGTGCGTGCCGAGCCGAACATAGTCACACACGGTCCCACCGAAGACAATGTTTCGAATCCTTCCACAAATTCCGCCATGATACGAAAAACGCGCCAGGTGTCATCACTCGTAGGAATCTTCTTGGAAACCCTTGCCGCCATACGTGTCGTCCTTTCTCCTACAAAACAACTAAGCCGCATGCCTATGGCTGCGGCGCTTTTGCTGTCCTCTCCATCTTTTTTTTCGGCCCGCCACCCGTTGACTTCCACATCAAACAGGCGGACGGCTCGGCGGACAGGTACGACTGCGAATAAAATGATTGTTGGTGGAATGCAGTCCGACCGCCGAGTTTCGCTTTATGCTCTCTCTTCAATCCTTATTACAAAAATAAGAAAGGGATGCCTTCACGATATTTCGATCTCTTACAATATTATATTATCATGAGGAGTTCGACGTCCAGTTTTCCATGTCCGACATACGTTTGTCATTACCACCCGGACTCGCCGGAAACGGCTCCATGAAGAAAGCCAACGTCCTCTCTTCCTGCTTGAGTAAGGGGTGGTACCGAGTAGAGCCCGGATTTTAGGCATCAATCCGTATTTACCGTATCTATGGCCAAATCACCATTGGAAGCATCCGTTCAAAGCCGCATCAGTCGTTCGATTGGTTATGTCCCGTCGCGCTTGCTTTTGGTTACCATATCCAACCAAGCCCTTAAGCTCATAGAGAACGGCGCAGTGGTGCGACAATATCCCGTCTCGACATCGCAATGGGGCGTCGGTAATCGCGAGGGCTCGAATCAGACTCCCTTAGGCTTGCACCGCATTCACGGGAAATTCGGCGACGGCGCACCACCCGGACGCATATTCGAAAGCCGGAACGATACCGGTCGCGACTGGAATGGAGGCACGGAAGGTGAAAATCTTATCCTCAGCCGTATTCTTCGACTTGAAGGACTTGAGCCGGGGGTGAACCGGGGCGACGGCATCGACTCGTATGAGCGCTACATCTATATCCACGGTACCAGCAAAGAGGATTTAATCGGGACACCACTATCACATGGCTGCGTGTGCATGCGGAACCACGATGTTATAGATCTGTTCGATATGGTCGAGGAGGGAACGTTTGTCTTTATCGATCAATGACCGCTTATGCACGTCGTTACATTTCGTCGGTGTTCTGGGCACGGGAATGAGTGCTCTCGCGCAATACTTGCGCCGGCAATCCCTGACAATCTCGGGGTCGGACCGCCTATTAGGATCTCCGTCCACGGAACGAGTGCGGAACATACTCGAAACGATGGATTGTCGTCTCGGGCCACAGGACGGCACACTGGTGACGAAAGATGTGGACGGGCTTGTTGTCTCAACCGCCATAGAAGAGAACAACCCGGAAATCGCGAGCGCTCGAAAATTAGGCATCCCCGTTTTTCACCGCTCCGATGTTCTGGCGGCAATTATAGCTTCCAGGAAAACCGTCGCGGTGGCCGGAACCAGCGGCAAATCGACGGTTGCGGCATTGATTTTTCATTGTCTTCGAGAATGCGGCTTCGATCCCTCGATAATAACCGGAGCGAACCTCAACACCTTGGTGAACGAAGGCTTGGTAGGTAATGCATGGACGGGAGAATCGGATCTGCTTGTTGTCGAGGCGGACGAAAGCGACGGGAGCCTTGTCAAATACCATCCGTACCTGAGCGTTTTTTTGAATGTGTCGCTCGATCACAAGCCCATCCCCGTCGTCGTGGATCTTTTCAAGACATTGGCCGGCCAATCAACCGCAACTCTCGTCAACGCCGACGACCCGCGACTTTGCGCGATCGGTGGGCAAAGGACGTTCGGGTACAGTCACAACGCCGACTATCGCGCCACCAGCCTGGACTCACGAAAGGAAGGGGCGGGTATAGAAATGAGCGGCGTTTCGTATCGAGTGCCCTACCCGGGCTTGTACATGGCATGGAACTTACTGGCGGCGGTTGCGGCGTGCCGAGAGATGGGATGCGCACCGCCGCATCTGCGACGGGCGACCGGCGTATACGGCGGCATTCAACGCCGATTTGATACGATAACGACCTCCACGGGCGTTACGGTTATCGATGACTTTGCGCACAACCCCGAAAAAATCCGTGCAGCCGTGAGCGCGGTTCAGAATCTTTCGAACCGGGTAATCATGTTGTTTCAACCTCACGGCTTCGGCCCCACAAAATTCATGCGCGAAGAACTGGTAAAGACCCTCAAAGAGATTATTCGTCCGACCGACGCTTTGTTTCTTCTGCCCGTTTACTACGCCGGCGGAACGGCCGACAAGAGCATCTCATCGCAGGACCTTGTTCGCGATATCGGCCGGTCACCCGGCTACGTCGCCGCGCCCGCCGGCCGTGAGGAAATCCCGGCACTGGTGGCCGAAATGACAAAGGGAAACGACATAGTCATTTCGATGGGCGCCCGCGACCCGTCGCTTCCCGAACTGGCACGCAAAATCGCCGACGCTATTGACATGCGCAAAAAATAAAAGATAGCGACATCGGGAACCGTCATGCTCGCCTACCCCGCCGATCGGTTGTTCATTGCGGATGCCGGCGCGGCCATTTCCGCCGCGCCGACCGTGTCCAAGTCAAATAAGAATTTTCACGACACGTCAACGTTGCGGATGCGCAACGCCGACAACCTCCTTTAACACCTCGCCCGCCTCCTCACCACTCAAGCTCATGGCGATATCGCCCAGCGATATAATACCCGTGTAC
>WJJU01000264.1 GCA_014729595.1 Chitinivibrionales bacterium | reverse complement strand
CTCCTATTGTACGGCTTATATGTGCCGGGCTTTCGGCGATTCTTTGTTGCTGCAACTTCACCACCCAATCGTACAATCACGGAAAGCTTCTCAATCCCGGCGAAGGGATGGTTACCACGGGTTTTGGATGGAAAAGGACAAGCCATATCGTCAACGACAGTACTATTTTCATGTCGGATCCGTACAATGCCGGCAGCGTTGAGGTGATTGAATTGTACGACACCATCCCGTATGGATGGCTGTCCCTGTGTTTCGACTATCGCCTAGGTTTTCTCGCCGAATACCCCTTCGGGAAAGGAGCGGAAATCGGGTTTCATCTTGAGCAGAGTATAGAGCCTTGGGACGATGACAGGTATGTCCCGGTTGACGGCCCCCCGGTTCTCGAGCTTGGCGGACGGTTGGGTTTGGCCGACCTTACGCTCAACAAAAGCATCTACCATCATAATATTGAACTCGGCTGGATCGTAGGAGCGTGGGTGGACAATGGATGGTTCTTGGGATATTTCGGTAGTTGGGAGATGGACCGTGCCATGCCCTACGCCGGGGGGCGCGTGGTACTGACACCGACCAATTTGTTCGGCGAGGATATTCACATAGGTGATGAGGAGGAATTACTTCGGTATCATAACCAATCATGGCATATCCGAGCAACTGCCGGGCTGACCATTCTGCTCCCACGCCTGCCGATGCTCCCCGATTATTTTTCCCCCGAGGTTTCATTCTATGCGCCCAACTATGGGAAAGAAGCTCGCTATGGTTTTACCTGGAACGTCGGTCTTCGATTTGTGAATGGTCTATGAGAATTTGTATGGGAAACAGGACCGCGTTGATCTGGTTGGCCGTGTGTTTCGGGATTTTGCCGGTGCGTGGTCAGGATACAGCCACCGTCGAGAACAAAACCGAACACTCCACCAATGCCGCCGATGCGCCGCCTGACACACCCTTCGTCGACAGCATCACTTTCAACGCCTCCGGGAAAACGAAATCAAAATTTTCACCATCGGTAACGGCCACCTTTGATTCAGTAGTTATTGAGGGGATCGTGATCGACGCGCATAGCGGTGAGTACCCCGGCGCCAACTTACCAAAAGTCTATGTGGATTCACGAATATCGACGCCTGATGAAAGTGGCGGTTTCGGCATAACGATTCCATTCAGAGTCGAGGTAGTTATCGAGGTAACGGCGAAGGCATACGCACCGTTCCGAAAAGTCGTTACCCTGAAGCGCGGTAAGCGCAACTACTTCGTTACCGCGGTGCTTGAACCGGGATCTAACGAATCGACGACCCCTCCGATAGCCTCCGCCTCCGTAGATACGGTCACCGGCCCGCCATGGACAATATTCGGAGCAATTGTCGACTCGCGACTCGATCTGGCGCTGGAGTCCGATGGAATTATTTTAACGTTTGACGACAAGCCGGTAACGGTACACCGGAAAGGCTCCTTTACGGTTAAAACCCGTATCAGCGGGCGCCATCTTTTTAAGCTAACCGTTCCGGGCTACCATGAGGTTGTGCAAGAAATAATTCTTGAGCACGACAAACGGCAACCTTTCGTGGTTATCGGCACGGCGCCCAAAGGGCATGCCCTGAAACGACGCGAAATTACCGTGTCCGCCTCGGCGGAACCGGTACATAAGAGCGCAACCGTGGCGGAGACTCGAATCAGCCGTACCGAATTGCGGCGCACGGCTTCAACACTGGGAGATCCGATACGGGTGCTGCACACCTTACCGGGAGTAGCATCCGAAAGCGATGCTTCATCGCGACCAATTGTGCGTGGAGGGGACCTTCTTGAATCGCGGGTAATCTTAGACGGCGTGCCACTCATTCAGCCTTATCATTACGGAGGTGCCCGTTCCACGTTCAATCAGAGCGGTATGGATAATGTGACCTTTTATAAATCCGGATTTCCGGCTCAGTATCAAAACGCTCAATCAGCGTTGATCGTTGCCGATAGTCGACGTCCCGCGAACGAGCCGCCCTGCCTCGATTTGGACATTAGCCTCATGCAGTTCACGGGATACCTCGGCAAGCCTTTGGCGGATGGGAAAGTGGGATTCAGTATTGCCGCACAGAGTTCTTATTACCAATACGTCCAGAAGGCAATGACCTGGTTTATCGGCAAAACGGCCGGCGAAGAGGATTTGCTTGAACTCCTTGATGTCGTAAGCCTTCCCGACTACCACGACATTTCGGGTGGATTCCAGTTCAAGCCCACCGACAGGTTGTCGTTCTACGTAGGTGAACAGTACAATACCGACGGTTTCAAATTCCTGCGAAACGATTCGATGGTCGATGTCACATTTCACTACTACACCCATGATTCTTCGGGCACGCCCTCATTCGACACCATGTTCACCGAGCGGCACCGGGCGGACATGTACGGCGGCGGCCCCAACTACTTGCCGCATGAAGGGCCGCCGGGGCGATGGCCCGACAGCGTTTCCGCAAGCGAATCGTACCGGATAGTCGACACGCTCATGCTTTACTATTCGAAAAGTAACGTTCTGTATGCGACCGGCCGATATACCCCCGATGCGCATTCGGTGTTAACCGGTACGATCGCATGGCAGCGCCGATGGTGGGATCTCAATTTTCCGGATGCCGAAGCTATTTCGCGCATTTTCCCCGAGCAGCGTTTTGATGTTTCGATTAATACCTTTGGAGGGTATGTCGATTGGCTCTATTCGGGCATACGAAGCCATCTGCTTCGCACCGGCCTGCAGCTTGACTATACACGCTCCAATTACGACGTCAATTTGGTTCGTTATCTGCACGAAATGATCATCAGCGGCAGCACCAATCAAGATGATATGTGGGGTCCCGTGGCCGGCGACTCAGGTATGACGGTGCATTCGACGGATTTAGACGATATGCAAAGAGATTTTTCTTTGGAGTCACTGTCGGAGCGATTGCTGGTACATTACCGAGGGCAACGAAGGTACTCCGGCGGTGCAATTTACATACAAGACACTTGGGAGCCGACATCCCGTCTGACCCTCGACGGCGGTCTTCGATTAGAAGCGACTCTTGCCGATTCGTCGATAAATCTTTCGCCCCGCCTGGCTATGAAATATAGCCTGACCGACAAACACGAAGCACTCATATCCGTGGGACATTACACGCAGAACAACTACGCCCCCCCCGTTCTTGCGCTCGCCGAAGAGTTGACACCCGAAAAGGTATGGCATGCGGATATCGGCCTTGAATCGCGCTTATTGCCGTGGCTGACGCAAAAAGTAAATATCTACGGCAAGTACTACTACGACCTTATAACCGAAATTATAGAACCCTCCCTCGGCCGAGACAAAGCGTTGAACAACCTTGCGCATCATTTTTCCGAAGGCTACCTCGAAGGATTGTCCGCATCCTCTTTGGAGGAACTAATAAAGGAGTACGTAATCACCTCGTCCGCCTTTTTCACTCGCTACGATAGTGACGGCCGGGGTCTGTCCGGCGGATTCGAGTATTTTCTTCGCTACAACGCGGCCGATTTCTGGCACGGATGGATCTCGCTGAGTTTCGGGCGATCGATTCGCCAAAGGGAACGCGGTTGGCGGTGGCCTCCGTTCCCGTTCGAGCGGCCGCTGCTGATATCCTTTGTTAACTACTATCGTCTACCCCGTCGTTATGAGTTTAGTGTCAAGTATCGGTTCATGTCGGGGATTCCCTATACACCGATCGAGACGACCGACGAGGACGCGACCATTATTGGGGAGTACAACGAGGCGCGTTATTACCCGTACCAAAGCCTGGATTGGCGTTTTGCCAAGGGGTTCGAAGGCAAACGGCTCAAGGGCCATATCTATTTTGAAATATGGAACAGTCTCAACATCCCGAACATATTTCTGTCAGACTCCGAAACCCGAGAAATCAAAACTATTTCGTTCAACCTACCGACCACGGTGCTTTTTGCTGGATTGGATTTCGAACTGTAGGGGCTATACATGGAAAATCTCTTCGATTACATGCGCGAAGGCGGCGTTTTCATATACCCGATAATCGGCGGCGCGCTTTGGGCGTTCGCGCTCCTTGTGGAGCGCACCATTTTTTACCTTCAAACAGCTTCGCGGATGACTAAAATGCGCCGAACATTTTTTGAGCGACTGGCGCATGACGGGATCGACGAAGCGGCCACTTGGCTTGACACACAAAGAAACAGCTTATTCAAAACGGTACTGAAAACCGCTCTCGCTCATCGTGCCCTTGGTCCCGAGCGTGTGGAGCGGAAACTGGAAGTGATTCTTTTGCGCGAGATGCCGGCCTACGCCCGCTATCTCAATCTCTTGTCCACCCTTGCCGGCCTTATGCCGATTTTCGGATTGCTCGGAACGGTAAGTGGTATGATCGCGACATTCAAAGTGATCGCGCTTCAGGGCACCGGCGATGCACAAGCGATGGCGTCTGGTATTGCCGAAGCGCTTTTGACCACGCAGGCCGGACTGGTTGCGGCGGCGCCGATCATTCTGGGACATACCTTGCTGCGTAATCGCTTAAGACATATTACCGACATTCTTCGTGAATCCTCAACTCTCGTTCTCGACTACCTCAAGAGTCATCATGCTTAAACACGCCTTTGAGCTATTCGACGAAGAGATCGACCGAGCGGAGCTTTCGATGACACCGCTTATCGACATGGTCTTTCTGTTGCTGATTTTCTTCGTTGTAACCACGACATTCACCAAAGAAACGGGTATCAGTGTCGATAAGGCTCGCGCCGCGACTTCGCAAATTATTGAAAACAAGATGATGCTCATTGCGATCGACAATAAGGGTAATTACCGGCATGATGAACGGCGGCAGGGGCTCGATGAAGTGGTTGCGGCAGCCGCGGCGGCAAGCAAGAGACAACCGGAACTTAACGTGGTGATTATTCCCGATCGAGCGGGAAACGTTGAGCCGTTGATAACGCTCATGGATCGTTTGCGGCGGGAAGGGGTATACCGATTTTCGCTGGGCACACAAGCGAAAGCGGAATGAGTGACGATATGAGAAAGGACGATACGGGGAGCACCGATAATGATTGGCTCCTCGAAAGCACTGCTTCGAATGCCTCGGCATCGTCCGTGCGATGGAGCATTTCG
>WJJU01000263.1 GCA_014729595.1 Chitinivibrionales bacterium | reverse complement strand
GCATCTCGTCCCTCGCCCACACCTCTGTCTCAAGTTTTGAGGTGTCAACCCGTTTCACTCCCAAAACATACGCCGCATTTGCCGCACGTTCCTTCTCCACGGCGTTGCCCACGGCGCCCGCAAGCCGCGCTATACCCTTTTCGACATTAACTTCGATAAGCCATTGAGGGATACGCGGATCGAGAGCAAAACGGCGCTCGATATCCGCCTTGATTTCGGCGTCGGGACGAGCCCGATCCTGATCGACCATTATGCGATTCTCCACTTTTCTCACACCTTTTACGCCTCTGGTGACTTCGCCGCAAAGCAGGCGCTCCGACCATGAGTCAACTCGCCCCTTCAGCGTAGCGATTCCATCCGTGGCGCGCGCCGTTACTTCATAGGCGTCCGCAGCCGGGTCGGCCGCCAACGCGGCGGTTATTCGCGCCGTAAGCTCACCGTCGGGTACCGGCGGTGTCCGCACCTCTATTCGATCTATGACCGCTCGCACCCCCCATACGCTCCGAGCGATCCGTATCGCCATGTCTTCTTCCAGCAGGTTTTCCACAGTACCCGACAGTGTAACGATTCCATCCTCGGCGCTTACATCCACCAGGTGAGCCGACACCCCTTGATTTACGACAAGTTCATCCTCGACCGCCTTAACTATCTCTTCCGCCGTAGCATTCTCGGGACCCCGAGGTTCTACTTTCGGACTTTTGGCGCATTTCACCGCCAAAGCCAATAGCACAATCACCGCCACCGCCGATAAACGGCGCCGCATGCCGTAAACGGGTTTCATCTTTCCGCCGCCGTGTTCAATTCGATTACTGATTTTTCTCTCTGAAGCCGTCATATCCAAGCTCCTTTCGTGCTACAAGCGCGTCAGCAAAAACCGCTTATTTCACGATCGTCGACACCATACCTTGGCTATCCGGTGCGCCTCTTAAAAACAATCAAACCAGCCTTTCTTAGAGGCAAAGTGTGATGCTTAATCGCGGGTCCAGTATACCGGGCGACCGTAATAGTCGTAAAGCCTCTCTTCGTAGGCTCTGTTGACGGGAGCCGAAGGATCGAATTCGGGGCTGTTTTTCACCTCTTCTTTCGACATCTCTACCATTACCTCCGAGGTTTCCCATCGTATGGATTTAATCCATTCAGGAGCCACCAGCACCTTGCGACCGGGCAGCCAGTCTTTTGTGTCAACGATTATATAGCGTATCGTCCATCGCTCATCCTCGACCACAAAGTCATCGATATGCCCGATCCTGCCGTCGGTAGCATGAATATGATATCCTTTTACTTCGTGTACACTTCTGAGGTGATTTTCGTAGCCGTTTTGGTCCACCCCGGCGGGACCCTCTTTTTTCGGCTCTCGCTCAAAGCGTGGCTTCGGGGGAATGGGACCGGCCATTCCCGCGGGCGGGGGCCCCCCTTGCAACAACGGCCCCTCCCAATACATCGGCCATTCGTAGTGCTGATGCAATTCAACCTCATGCTCGCGCGATACCGTCCTTTGAGAGTCGTCGGACGGACTGGTGCGAACCTGTTCACGAGTTAATTTCACCGGAAAGACGGTTGTTTGGGGCTTTTCGAGGCCCGAAGTCGGTATCAGCACACGCCTTCCGGGCAACCACGTTCCCGTGTCCACAACCAGATAACGAATTGCCCAATCTCTATCATCGAAATAGGAATCATATACCTTTCCGATGTCGCCGTCAACCGCCTCGACCGTGTACCCCCGCATCTCGTCAACGCTCCTCAACATGGCGACCTCCCTTTTGTAAGCGAACCACACCTCTGCGGTTCCGTTGGGGTGCGACTCGTTCCCGCTCTCCGCGCCGGGCTTACATCGCACCTACCGTAAATGAACCGCAACATCTATTCAAAGATCGTGCCGGCATTCGTTCCTTCATGCGCAATCCAGGGTACAAGGGGGTAGAGTGGGGGAATTTGTCTTTGCGGTTCCGGGAATTGATGTTGGCGTAAGCGCAAACGGGTATAAAAGAGCCAAACGGCCGGAGCTGAGCCGTGGTCACATGTCATCCTCCTCGAATACTTCGCTCACCGGGGCACTGCAATGAATTCTGTTGATCGTTCTGCAAAGGCCGTCGGCGAGACCGCATATTCTATAGTATGGTAAGTCGCGAAAGCCGTCTATTTGCGGTATGCTGTCGGTAACAACAACTTCGGTAAGCCCGTTGCGGATCCGCATATCTTCAAGTACCTCAAGGGCCCGTGGGGAGCACAGGTTATGACTTATTCCAATTCTAATC
>WJJU01000262.1 GCA_014729595.1 Chitinivibrionales bacterium | reverse complement strand
GACGCCTCCCGATCCTTCCGGGCGTGTGCGGACATTCTACGGCGCATTTCATGGATATTTGATTGCCGAAAGCCTTCTCGGCGCGATCTTGTATTTCAATCACCGCCTCGATATCATGGTCGACCGCCAACGACGAAAAACATGGGATCGTGCCGCACAGGCTCATACTCGCCTGCTTCGCGGTCGGCGGGTACTTCTACTCGGCTATGGCGCAATCGGCCGGCATTGTGCCCGCGTGTTGAAACCGTTCGACGTCACTATCTACGGGTTACAGCGAAAACATAAGAGCGGTACCGACCCCGAAACGGGCGTTGAGTATGTTACCATTTCTCGGCTTGATGAATTGCTTGGGCGGGTGGAGCATGTCGCGGCAATGCTGCCCGGGGGCGCCGAGACCAACAACCTTCTTACGCGAAAGCGTTTTGGCGCGATGAAACCGGGGGCATATTTCTACAATGTCGGAAGAGGGAATTGTTACGCCGAAGAGGACTTGGTGTGGGCGCTGGATACCGGGATACTGGGAGGCGCGGCGCTCGATGTATTTGCTCGGGAACCGCTTCCGGCGGATTCGCCTCTCTGGGAACGCGGAAATGTCATGATAACCCCTCATTCCACCTGCATTTATCAGGATTACTTGTATCTTTATTACGATGAACTTCGGGAAACTCTGGGTAATTTGTTCGCTCAAACGGGGAGAGAACGGTCATGAACATGTTGGTGATCGGCGGCGCCGGTTATATCGGAAGCCATGTCGTGCGTACACTTCTGGACAAAGGGCATAGCGTTACGGTATACGACAACCTTTCGACCGGACGGAAAGAAAATCTGTTTGCGGAAGCGCGATTTGTGGAAGGGGATATCCTTGATTCCAAGGCGCTTCGAGAAGTGACCGCGGATGGAATTGATGGAATCATACATCTCGCCGCATTCAAGGCGGCCGGGGAATCCATGATTCGCCCGGAAAAGTATGCGGTAAACAACCTCACCGGAACAATCAATATCCTCAACGCCGCGGCTGAGAATGAAGTGCGCCGGTTCGTGTTTTCTTCTTCTGCCGCCGTCTACGGTGAACCTCGTTATCTTCCCATTGACGAAAAGCATCCTAAGAGTCCCGAGAATTTCTACGGCTTCACCAAACTCGAAATTGAGCGACTCCTGGAGTGGTACGACCGTCTAAAAAACGTTAAATTTGCCGCTTTGCGCTATTTTAACGCCGCGGGCTATGACCCGCACGGGCGCATACGGGGGCTGGAACGCAATCCACAGAATCTTTTGCCGGTTGTTATGGAAGTCGCATCGGGTATGCGTGAACGAATGCAGGTATTCGGCAACGACTACGATACGCGTGACGGGACATGCATACGCGATTATATCCACGTGAGCGATCTTGCCGAAGCGCACGTTCTGGCTCTGGAATGGATTAAGGCCAACGACCGTAGTTTAATCGTCAACTTAGGCAGCGAGACCGGCGTCACGGTTAAAGAGATGATCGAAGCGGCACGAAGGATCACCGGCACGCCAATCCCCGCGGACATAGTCGATCGTCGTCCCGGCGACCCGGCGCAGCTCGTGTCCACCGCGCAATTCGCGCGGGAAACTCTCGGTTGGAAAGCAAAATACAGCGATGTGGACTCCCTTGTGTCGAGCACATGGGAAGTGTATCGGAGATAATCGCGGTACGTAAGGAGTGGGGGAATCGCCCGAAAAGCTATTCTAAATAGCTTCATATCACTTACTTCAAAAGATAAATGGCCGTGGAAAACGAAGTTGATATGCGATGGAAAGATCTTTATAGGATCGGCGGCATTGCTTCCGTTGCTATGGCGGTGATGATTGTGCTTGCTATAGTGGCTTTTGTCTTTTGGCCTTTCTTGCCCGGTGAAGTTTCTACGCGAGAAATTTTCATGAGCATTCAAGACAATTTGTTGGGGGGATTGATGGCACTCGATTTTCCTCTGCTTGTCATCGAACTGGTTGCAATTGTGCATTTTTTAGCTCTCTATGCGGCTCTCAAACGCGTTAATGAATCGTATGCACTTATAGGGCTGACGCTGGGTTTGATTGCGGTTACCCTCATCATTGCCGCACGGCCCATCCACGAGATGGTTTATCTGAGCGAAAAATACACGACCGCCGAAAATGCGGTCGCAAAAGCCCGGTATCTTGCGGCCGGCGAGGCCTTTCACGCGCTTTTCAATGGAACCGCGTTTCTGGTATTTACACTTTTTATTGCAATCTCAGGTCTTATCAGTTCTCTTCTTATGCTGCGCAGCAATATTTTCAGCAGAGCCACGGCTGTGGTGGGAATTGCCGCTACGGCGCCCTCTCTCCTCTTCTTTATACCGAAGATCGGGCTTGTGATGCTGTTTGTCGCAACCATTATGAGTATCCCCTGGTTGATGATGCAGGCCCGGACGTTCATCCGATTGGGCTGGAGCCTTAGGTAGTCCCCCCACGGCGGTCTTTTTTTTCCCCTGATTCGCGGAGGCGAATCGATGCGCGTTGTAGGTGTTGCCGTGAGTCGTTGTTATTCCATCGACTGAGACGGCGATTCAAGCCTACCCCGAAGACTCATGCCATAGCTTCATGATACTGGACGCTGCGCCCAAAGGTTGTTACAATTTAAAATAGATGCGAAGGCGAACAAGCCGACGCGGGACGGCAAACCGTATATGCGCCGGTGTCGCGAAGCACTTCGCGCAAAACGTTCATCGATAAATGAAGAACGCGCAAATCGAATTTTTTACACTCCATAAGACCGAGAGCCGATCATGGAAGCAAACGTCCGCGATGAAGTGTTGGGTTGTTTACCCTTAGGCTATGCCTATCATGAAGTGATATATGATCGGTGTGGCAGACCGGTTGATTATGAGTTTGTCGCCGTAAATGCACTCTTTGAGAGGATTTCGGGGTACAAAGAAAAAAACGTCCTGAATCGGAACCTGTCGGACGTATTTCCGCAATGCGAAAAATGTGATTTCGAATGGGCGGCTCCTTACCGAAAGGTGGCGGTGAATGGTGGTGAGGAAAGGTATGAATACTACTCGCAGTCACTCGATCGTTGGTATGAAGCGCATGTTCGTTCGCCGCGAAGCGGTTTCCTTATCACATATTTTTTCGATATCAATGAAAACAAAAGTAGTCAAGCAACGGTGGCACGCCGGCTAAACTATGAGTACCATCTTTCCGAAGCGTCAACCGCGCTCAATAGAAACGACAATCAAGCCTCAATCGATGCGCTAAGGCATATCATTGAGTGTGCCGAGGCTTCACGAATATATGTATTCGAAAATTTTACGGATGAACGGAACAGGCTTTCGATGAAACAAATACTTGAAGTCTGCGCCGACGGTGTCGAGCCTCAGATTGATAATGCGGAGTTACAACATGTGGCATATAATGCCGACGGCTTCGGCCGGTGGCGTCGACTATTGTCTCGAGATGAAATTATTCATGGAAAAATTGCCGAATTTCCCGAATCCGAAAGGAATATCCTGCGGCGGCAGGGAATACAATCGATACTTGTCATACCTATCCGCGTGAATCAGGCATGGTTTGGTTTTATCGGGTTTGATGATATAGCTCAGCAAAGAACGTGGAGCGATGAAGATGTCCTGCTGCTGAAGACCTTTTCGCGAATGCTGGCTCGTTACTTCGAACGGAAAAGCTCCGAACAAGATAATTTGTCGAAAAAAGAACAGTTCGAGTTGGCGGTTAAGGGGAGTAAAGACGGAATTTGGGACTGGGATTTGCAGACGGACCGTTTGTTCCTTTCGCTAAGATGGAAAGAGATGCTGGGGTATGGGGAGGGTGAGCTTGAAAACTCGTTCGACACTTTTACGGCTCTTCTCCATGATGAGGACAAACAAAGAGTCATGGACTATGTGAAAGAATACTTACAAGGGAAAATCGATATCTACGACACCGAATTCCGCATGCGCCACAAAAACGGGACGTATCGATGGATGCGGGCCCGTGGTGAAGCGCTTCGGGGGAGTGACGGTAAACCGTATAGAATGGCCGGCTCCCACACGGACATTACCCGACAGAAACAAGCGGAAACCTTGCTCCGTGAGCGGGAAGAGCAGTTTCGGGCTATTTTCCACAATTCGCCTCAGCCGATTGCATTAACCGAAGCTGAAAGTGGAAGGCTTATTGAAGTGAACGAAAGCTTTTGTCGCAAAGCGGAAGCCGCGAGAGATAAACTTGTCGGCTATTGTACAACGGAACTGGGATTCTACTCCCGCGAAGATCGAGCGAAGTTTATCGCGGAACTTAAGGAGAAGGGGACTGTGAACGGCTTGGTTATGAATTTTACCACACTGATGGGCTCGAGCATTACGATGAAAATGTTCGCGACTTTTATTTCTGTCAATTTCCAAAGGTACATCCTGACGACATTCGATGATATTACCGAACAGAAAAAGGCGGAAAAAGCGCTAAGAGAAAGCGAAGTCAAATTTCGTGGCTTTGTTGAAAATGCAAATGATATTGTTTATTCACTTTCCATGGATGGGCTTTTTACCTATGTTTCGCCAAACTGGCGCGATATACTCGGGCACCATCCATGCGAAGTTGTCGGAAAGCCTATAGAGTACTTTGTTCATCCGGCCGATCTGGATGCATGTAAAAGGTTTTTGGCCACGGTTCTGACATCAGGAGAAAAGCGGCACGGTATCGAGTACCGCGTACGACATAAGAACGGTGGATGGCGTTGGCACATGTCCAATGCATCGCCGCTGAAAAATGACGAAGGCGTGACTATTTCGTATATGGGAATCGCGCGGGATATCACCAAGCATAAAGAGGCGGAACAGGAACTGGTACAGGCAAAGCGGATCGCGGAAGCCGCAAGCAAGGCAAAATCCGAGTTCTTGTCCAATATGAGCCACGAAATACGCACACCGCTTAACGGGGTAATCGGATTTTCCGAGTTGTTGATGCAAACGGATTTATCGGTAGCCCAAAAACAATATGCCGAGACGGTGAATTCCAGTGCACAGGCGCTTTGGGGGGTGATCAATGATATACTCGACTTCTCAAAAATCGAGGCCGGCCAGCTCGAGCTGGAAGAAATCAGAACGGATATGATCGAGCTTCTTGAGCAAAGCGTAGATATCATCAAATTTTCGGCGGGCGGAAAAGGCCTCGAGGTACTGCTTGATATAGATCCGTCTATGCCCCGTTTTGCCGTCACTGATCCGGTTCGCCTGAAACAAGTACTGGCCAATCTTTTAGGGAATGCCGTTAAATTCACCGAAAAGGGAGAAGTCGAACTCAAAGTTGATTTTAAAGGAAGCGAATTCGGCAAGGGTACCTTCACATTTTTTGTTCGAGATACGGGGGTGGGAATATCCGAAGAGCAGCGGGAAAGGCTATTCAAAGCGTTCAGCCAAGCGGACAGTTCAACGACGCGCAAGTTCGGCGGTACAGGTTTAGGGTTGATAATCTCCGACAAAATAGCCGGAAAATTGGGTGGGAAAATAGAACTGCGGAGCAAAGAGGGCTGTGGAACAACGTTCTGGTTTAGCTTTACCGCCGTCGTCGAGCACGGGGATGAGGAGAACCATTCGCGTCTTGACTCGATAAG
>WJJU01000261.1 GCA_014729595.1 Chitinivibrionales bacterium | reverse complement strand
TGGGCATTTCCGCCAAATTCTCAAGGAACTCCCGCCACTGTTCGCGTTCCCTTTCATCCAAGCCGTACCGTTCGCTGAGTTCGATAAGTATCGGCAAAACGGCGCGGAGACCCGCCAAGTCCGGAAGATCATCCTTAACACGCCAGAAGGTCTCGTGACCGTTGGCGGGATAGATATGGTACTTTCCGTCGTCGTCTTTGAACATGTGAATGCGGAAGAAAGCAACCACGTCTCTCATGAATGGATACACTCTCGTTCGACACAAATCGTCGTCGCCCGTGTAGCGGCTGTACTGATAAAGATTGAACGAAACCTCCAGCGAAGTCGAGAATATGAGCTGAATCATCTTGGTTCTGCCGTCGTGGATTCCCGTGCGGTCCCTGAGATACATCGTACCGTCGGGGCTCGTCGTCTCGGCGACAAACAGCCCCGCGTGCCCCCACAGTTGTCGACACTGCGATCGCATGGTATCGGCATTATTCAAGTATTGCGCAAAAAAATTACGCGCCAATTCCGTATGATTGGCCGACATCATGGCCGCGACAAAATCGCGTTCATTATAATACCAGTAGCCGCCACTCCACTGACGTTTTTCGTTCGTCTTGGCGATCCAATTGCCAAGATTGAATTTGATCGGACGTTTTCCCCGGTTGCCGATCGCCATAAGATAAAGACACACATGCCAATAACGGCTAAAGCGCTCCGCGCTTCCGTCATCCGATTCCATCGACACATGCGAACGCTCCCAAAACGCTTTCCACCATGCCGCATTGCGTTCATCGGCACGTTCCCATGAATCTTTTCCGGCCTCCGCGAGCCGGTCCAGCGAGATCCCGAGCGCCCGGTCGCCGGCCGAATCGATCGAAGTAATCACCCTGATGACCACGTCGAACCCCGCCTTACCCTCAAAATCGAGGATAGCTTTTTTGCCGTCGACCCTCGCCGACACCGCCGCGCCTTCGATTGACACGACCGTTGCTTGAGCGTGAACCTCTTTTTTAAAGGGAATACCAAGCTCCCGTAGATAGGCTTCCTCATGCGCGACTCGCGTATTGACCGCCTTTTCGGTTAGTACCGCACGATCCTCATTGATTGCCGCCTCTATCCCGACGCGCCAACCCTCCAACGTCACCGATCCCCCGACCGGGTTGCTCCCGAACTCACGCCAGCGTATTAGTAGTGTTTCACCCTCCATATCGCCGGTAGCCTCAATCAACGTGGCCGTTTCCTCGCGCTCGACCGAGGTGGTCAGGCGACCTCGAGCAAGTGACAACTCCTGACGGTAGGACCCTTTTTCGGACCCAAACCCCCCTTCGCGCGAGAGCGTGAGTCGCCCCGGCGACACCGGACGCCCACCGAACTCCCGGTCCTCCTCGAGCACTTCATCGCCTCCGCGCCAGTAATCAACATGGTTGAGTTGCAAGCAAAAAGTGTCATCGTGGGGCATCCACATAACACCACCGAGTTTCCCGTTACCTATCGGCAGTATTTCTTCACCATTGAGGTCCCTCTCACCATCAACAAACGGCATATTCCAAGATATCGTATGCTTCTCAACCATAGCTCGTCGGATTCCTTTGCTTACTGTGGGAATAATCAACAACCTACCCCCGCCAATGCATAAAAACCGGTTGGATCTACATTTAAGCTATTGATTTATAGCGCGTTACGACCGTAGCCATAACTGTATCCATATTCCACCGTTGGTAAAATCCGGAATTTCAAATTGCGGTCAAACGGATTTTTGCCCTCCGAGAAAGCCCCTCGACATCCTACGGCTTCGTTGGAGCGGGCTCGACTTACGCCCGGTAAGCCGTCCCCGTTCCGTCTTGCGCTTGAATATCGGGAACTTTTGCATCGCGTGGTAAACATAGGAGAAACTATCTCATGGGCCACCGGACGAGCAAGCACCTATCGAAGCGCCCTTGCCGGGGCTAAACGGCCCAAAGCCGCAAATCCACATGCGGCGAGGTTATCGTCCGGTATTCGCCCATTTCTCGGCGGATCACATTAAAACTTTGACGGACAGTATCATTTGCAGTATATTAACCATAGGGTTAAACCAAAAGGTCAACCAGCTGATGTCGACGCCTATTCCCCTAAAACCGATCGTTTCCCCCGCGGAGCAGCGAATTCTTGCGGCCGCACGACGAGAATTTGTCGAAAAAGGGTTCAAGGGAGCGCGCCTGTCGTCCATCGCCGAAAGAGCCGACGTAAACAAAGCGCTTATTCACTATTACTATCGATCCAAGCACAAGCTTTACAAACTAGTCATTACCGACATACTTCATCGTATGTGGAACAGTATGGACGAGAACCTTCGGGGCCTCTCGGATCATTCGGGGGCGGATACGTTGGTTCGTACCGTTGTGGCGACGTACATTAATATATTTAAAGCCGATCCGGGCTTTCCCCGCCTGTTTGTCGGGGAACTGGCCGACGGCGGCGAAAGCGCTTCGGGCGTTGCCGAAGAACTGTTGAGCCGTTTCGGCGACATCACCGCCCGCATCGCCGAAATCCTGCAAAGAGAAATGAACGCAGGCGCATTGCGTCGACTAAACCCGAGGCATGTAGTGCTTAATCTTATGGCGATGTGCGCGGGAAGCTTTGTCATGGAGCCGCTTATCCAATCCAGGCAAGAACGGTCACTCGGCACGGCAATCGCCTTTAACGAGCGCTTCTATGAGAAGCGGATCGAAGCCATTACCGATATGGCACTTTATGGTCTGACGGCGAAGGGGGGCGACGGATGAGATACGGCAAAATCATTGCCGGCGGCTTTGTGCTCCTTATTATGTCCCTTCGGCCGTTCGCCGGACCGCTTACGCTCCCCCATGCGCAGGAACTCTTATTCGCCAACAACGACGAGCTACACATTTGCGACCTTCGCCGTCAAAAAGCGGACATCCATATTGTTACCGTGCAATCCGCTTGGTTTCCAACCGCTTCGCTGTTCGCAAGCTACCGTTCCCGCAGCGAGCAATCTCGGCTTAACCTTAGAGGAGAGATTCCGCTTAACGACTCCGTGCTCGTTCCTCTCAGTATAAACACGGGATTAGCCGACGACGACCGGATCGCCGGCGGCTTAGAGGTGCGATGGCCTTTATTTCTCGGCCTCTCGCGTCACCATCAAGTTCGCGAGGCCGCAATCGCCAAACGCATAATTGATCGGGAGTATGAAGCGCTCCAAAACCGCTTATCTTACGAGCTGGGATTGCTTTACTTCGAGTGGTGGTTTGCTCACGAAACCGCCCGATCGCACAAGAAGCTCATTCGCCATTTGGGCGAGCATGTTGCACGCGCAAAGGACTTGCACCAAAGCGGCTTGCGGTCCCGCTCAAAGGCACTGGAGGCTTCGGCAAAGCTCGAAGCGGCGAATGTGGACTTTGTCCTTGCCGATTATGCGGCCGATTCCGTCAAGCTTGAGCTTCTCAAGCTTCTCAATTTATCCGACACATCCATTACGCCGACACCTTACCCCGCCAACACATTGACGATTCGCATGCCGCACACCGACACCGCGGCGCCGGCGAACAGACCGGAAATCGCCGCCTACGATCTTCGACGGCGACGTCTTCGCCATGCCGAGAAAACGCTGGTCGGCCTTCGACTGCCTTCCGTTTTTTTCG
>WJJU01000260.1 GCA_014729595.1 Chitinivibrionales bacterium | reverse complement strand
TGGGCATTTGGCGCGGAGCACGATTTTCTCGATTCCGGCATAGATCGGTTGCGTCTCGCCGTCCCATGTGGTTTGCCCCTCGGGAAATATTAAGACTCCCTTACCCGCTCCCAGCAACGAGAGCGTTTTTTTCATGGCCCGATAATCGGAAGAACCCTTTTTCTTGCCGTAGGTACCGATCCATCGAAGGTAAGTGCGGGATACGATTCCGCTTCGATAGGCGTCGTCGTTCATCATAATAGAAAGCGGGTTCCGACTCCATCCTCCCACAAGCCAAGGATCGAAAAAAGTCCCATGATTGGAGAGCATAATATACGGCGGTTCCGGAAGGGGATCGCATTCCATATCGCATGTCAACCCGAACGTAGGGCGAACGTGTGCTGCGATAAAGGCTCTACTGGCCTGCCACAAAGCCCAATGCCTGAATTGAGTTAAAGTCATCTACTTGGTACCCGTCGGCAAGGTTTTACACATTGAACCTGAACAGCATCAAGTCCCCGTCTTTTACAATGTACTCTCTGCCCTCTTGCCGGATTTTGCCGGCGTTTTTAAGTGCCGCTTCACTTCCGTATTGCTCTAAATCTTCGAGCGTATGGACTTCGGCACAGATAAAACCGCGTTCAAAATCGCTATGAATTGTTCCGGCCGCTTTGGCGGCGGAGGTCCCGCGCCGTATGGTCCAGGCACGTATCTCTTTAGGGCCGGCGGTGAAAAAAGTCTGATAGCCCAAGAGTGTATATGTTGCACGGACAAGACGGTGAAGACCGGGTTCTTCAAGCCCCAGAGTAGCCAAAAAATCAGCCTGTTCTTCAGGGGGAAGCTCCGCGATCTCCGATTCGATTTTGCCGCACAGCGCAATACATTCGGCACCCTCAGCTTTAGCGTGCTCCATGAGGGCCGCCGTGTAGGCGTTCGTCTTTTCGAGCCCTTCCTCATCCACATTCGCGACATACAGTACTTTTTTGGATGAAAGCAGACAGAGTTCCTGTGCAATTGCAGGATCGGCCTCGGACGGCGGCACGGCTCGAGTTGGCTTGCCCGCACCGACCGCATCGCGGAGTTTCTCCAACGTGGCAAGACGTGATTTTTGCTCTTTATCGCCGGACTTGGCCATTTTCGCGGTACGTTCCATGCTTCGTTCGAGTGTCTCCAGATCTTTGAGCAAGAGTTCCGCATTGACGGTTTCGGCATCGCGGACCGGATCAACCGATCCATCGACATGAACAACATTATCATCTTCAAAACAACGCACAATATGTACGATCGCATCGACCGATCGAATATGACCAAGAAATTGGTTGCCCAGCCCCTCTCCCTTCGAGGCACCCCGCACAAGCCCGGCAATATCGAGCAGTTCCAGAAACGCCGGAATCACCTTCTGTGTAGTAATAATCGCACCGATCCGCTCAAGACGCGGATCGGGAACCGCCACGATACCGCTATTGGGGTCGATCGTGCAAAATGGATAATTCTCGGCCGCCGCCTTGCCTGAGCAGAGTGCGTTGAAAATTGTTGATTTGCCTACGTTGGGGAGACCGACAATGCCGGCGGATAGTCCCATCGTTTACTCCTAAAGTATTGTTTGCTAAACTGGTTACGGCTATAGTGATATACGAGATACGTTGCTGTTTAGTGCCCGTCTAAAACTGCTCCTGTTCGCGCAAGCTTCATTTCTCAAGTACGGTCATCAGGCGGAGTCGCGAAGTACCGCCCGCGAACCACCGACGTTGGATGCCGGCTCATAAAAACTCCCGTCGGCCGGTTGGGCGAAACGAATTCGTTCTCTTTGTTCACGCCCTCTCTTGCCGAGACGCGCCCTTTGGGCTGCTCGAAGCCCCCCCCCACCGCGGGATCGACGCCCGTCCTTGGACTCCGAGTCGTTGTTCTCCGGGCGCGGCGAAGTCACGACAAAGCGGCAAGGTTGATACACCCGGTATTCGACGCCCTCGCGCCTCGTATTCAAGTCTTATCATGCCCCACCGCTTTCGGTCCGCATTCTTGAGCAGGTTTCCACTTCCGCGCTGACCGAATCCTGCGAAATATTTGAAAGTACCCCTAAGTCGTTGTGAGGATTCCAATTATGAACGCTGAGCCGGTCTCTTCTTACCGATCGCGGGCACAGGAATTGCTGCGAACCATGTGCGGGAAAGACGAAGGTGGCCGCGGTAGTCGGCTCCACGGCAGGCGATCGCATACGTTTCCGTCCTTGCGCGCACAGCAAAAGCAATCGAATAAAAATAGCTCAAGGAGTCCACGGCACTCAATCGCGCGAATGTATATTGCAATTAATCGGTTGTTCCTTGTGTCAAGTTTCCCCAAGGGGGGACGCATGATTGATAGAGAGAAGTACTTCCCGGTACTTCGAAAGGTTACGATTTTGGCGGGGATCGATGACGAAGGTCTTCGTCGGATATTCGATGCCTGTCAGTTGGTCGAAGTGCAGGCGGGGGAGGCGGTAGTCGAAGAAGGAACCGAGGCGACTGAAATATTCGTGGTGCTCGAGGGAACCGTCAAGATTGTGCTGAATAGACTGGATAATCCTCTGGAGTTGATAGAACTGGGGCCCGGCAACTGTTTCGGCGAAGCCTCCGTAATCGGCATCCAGACCCATAGCGCTTCGGTGGTGGTTACGCACGATGCGACGTTGTTGGTGCTTTCGCGGCAGGCATTGATGAAGGCCTTGCGGGAAGACCGGGATTTGTTTTCGCTGCTTATACTCAACATTGCCCGTGAACTTGCCCGGCGTCTACACCATACCGATGAAATCCTTCTTCACTACACCAAAAAGCGATAGCGCCGAAATCACACGGTCGGTTTAATTTTTCAATAGCGCCGTAATCAGTGGCGTATGAATATGCGGCAATTCTCGGTGGCATAGCGCTCCGCTCGATTTATCAAACGTGCCGCCACCCGCCTTTTCAAGTGTATTGAGTGCGTCCCGCGCGGCTTGGGTATTGATTGTTTCGCCGCCGGGAGGGGCGCCACATTTGATTGCATGGCGG
>WJJU01000259.1 GCA_014729595.1 Chitinivibrionales bacterium | reverse complement strand
GTAAGGGAATACCGCGCCGAGGGGATAGATACGCCCGAGGATCTTGAGCGGTTCCGCGCTCGGATGAAGAACACATAATCCGCGCTCGGCGCAACGATAGACGATGACGATACAAAGCGGCAAAAAAGACCACGTGCTCGTGGTTGACGATGAAAAATCCATTTGTGACATCGTCAGCCATTATTTGTCACAAAAAGGACTCACGGTTCATCAGGCGGACGGCGCCGAGAAGGCCGTCGAACTAATCCAATCACAAGCAATCGGCTGTGTGCTGTCGGACATCAAGATGCCGGGTATGACGGGGGTCGATCTTTTAAAATGGATCAAAGAGTACGATCAATTTCTTCCCGTCATCATCACCACCGGCTATCCTACGCTCGAAACCGCTATCGAAGCGCTCAAACTTGGGGCGTTCGATTATCTTACCAAGCCATTTCATCTCGAAGAAATCGGTGAAAAGATCAATCGTGCGCTCCGAAACAGGCAGTTGCAGGAAGAAAACTTACTGCTTTCGAAGTTGGTCGCACTGCATGAAGTAACAAAAGTATTGTCTACGACGCACCGTATCGGCGAGCTTAACGGCCGATTTCTCGACTTTTCCACCAGGATGGCCAAGGCGGATCGTGGGGCGTTGATGTTTGTCGACGGTTCGAGCAAACTTCTTCTCGCGCGAACATTCCCGCCCTCGTTGGAAAAGAATTTTTGGGCGCACCCCGCTTTTTTGGAGGCGTCGCACTGGGTAACGGAGCATGAAGAGCCTTTGGTGGTGGAAGCGGGATCCGAAACGATTCCCGACGGCATTCCTTCTCCTCCCACGGGCATTCTGTCGTATATTATCTTCCCTCTTAAAACGCCTAAAAGAACGTTGGGCGTTCTAAACCTTGTGAGACTGCGGGACAGCAATGCATTCTCTAATGTTGATCTGGAGATAGTTAATGTTCTCGCTTCGCAGGCCAGCATATCGATCGAGAACACGAGACTTTACCAAAGCCTTCAGGACAACTACCTGAAGACTATCCGTGGTTTTGCTTTGGCGGTGGAGGCAAAGGACAAATACACCCACGGCCATTCCGAGAATGTCATGAAATACACCATCGTGCTTGCGCAGCATCTTGGTCTCTCGAACGCCGAAATCGAGCGTATCAAATATGCAGGCCTTCTTCATGACATCGGCAAGATCGGAGTGGGAGAAGCAATACTCAACAAGCCGGGGAAACTCACGCCGATGGAATTCGACGAAATTAAAAAACATCCGGAGTTGGGCGCTCGAATCATTTCCGACGTACCTTTTTTGAAATCGCTGGCCCCGATGGTAAGGCATCATCATGAGTTCTACGACGGCAACGGGTACCCGGAAGGCATACGTGGTGAAGATATTCCTTATGGTGCGCGCATACTGTCGGTAGCCGATGCTTACGAGGCGATGACTTCGAATCGCCCCTATCGCAAGTCCATGCCGAGCGAAATCGCCATGGAGATCGTAATCAAAGAAAAGGGACGACAGTTTGATCCTGCGATTGTCGATGCATTCTGCGATATTGTTCAAACGGGAGTTTCTCAATGAAGTCCGAGACATCGGCATGGCTGGGAATTGCCGGCGTTGGTGCTTGCTTGTGGCTTTGCGTTCTTGCCAAGCACAATGCGCTCTCGCAGCAGACCCACATTATTCCGCCGGACAGTTCGACGGTCGTTGCGGCGGAAAAAGTGCCGGGATCGGTCGAGGAACCGCGCTTGGATACGACTTTGTCGGAAACCGAACCGGCACCTCCCAACGCCCCGAAAACACCGGTGGAAAAGCCGAAATGCATCAATGTCAACACCGGCGACGAGGAGCGTCTTGCCGAACTCCCGGGTATCGGCCCCGTCATTGCAGGACGCATCATAACCTATCGAACAGATAACGGCAACTTCTCAAAACCGGACGATCTGAGAGCGGTTAAAGGGATTGGACCCGCCAAAGTGAACAAGGTAAAAGACCTCATTTGCTTTTAGCTCTCAGAATCACTCATTTTTTTATCCTATGACACCTCGCAAAAGGCCCGTATGCGGGCTCGATATCGGCACTCAGAGCATTACGCTCACTCAGTGCTTTCCGGGAGAAAGCATCATTACCAATATTAGTATCCAACCGTTGGATACCGAGGGTGGTGATTTCTGGACGGCGGTGAACGAAGGTTTTAGCGCCTTGGTCGCCGGGCTTCGTCTTGGCGGCGCCGATGTCGTGGTTTCGCTTCCCGGCGAGTACTCCATAATTAAAAGAATAGCCCTCGACAATGACGAGCAAGATGTCGAGCCGGCGCTGGAGTGGGAACTCGGTCAGCATATCATTGGCGCAATGGAGGATTACGTATTCGATTTTCAACGATGCGCGCAACAAAGCCACGATGATCACCGGGATTTTCTGGTCGTGGGCTACCGAAAAACATCGGTCGACCGTATCGTGAAGCTTCTTCGCAATCATAAGCTCAATCCGCTCATTGTCGATCTTGACCTCTTCGCTCTGATTAACGTTCACGAGATCAATTACGCCGATTTGATCGCCGAACCCACCCTTGTCGTTCACGGAGACGGCGGCAAATCCAAGCTTGCTCTGACACGGCAAGGCGATTTCTTCGATTCCGAAACCGCGGAATACGATGCCGATCGAATATCATCAGAGGAATACGTGGCCTCTATCAATGATGCCGCCCAAAAGCTGGTATCGTGCAATACCGATTTTGTAGACAGCCCCGCCGATCTTAAGATCTATGTTACCGGCCGACTGTTTTCGAACGCACAGTTTGCCGAAGAGGTTCTGAAGGGCTTGGGCAATGCCGAAGTACTGCATCCATTCAAAGAGGTGTCCTGTTCGGCCGGGATGACCGAAGAGGATCTAAACACCTATTCACCTCAATTGGCGGTCGCCGTCGGCCTTGCAATGCGGGGTCTCGATGAGGTTGAATAGATGATACGTATCAACTTATATAAAAAAACGGCCAAGAAAAAACAGTCCGGCCGCTCGTTTCCGTTTGTTGGAATCGCCGGCGGTGTTTTGGCGGTTGCCGTGCTGATTCTTGGTGGGGTGTATCTGTATCGCTCGCTGGAAACAACGACGACGAATAAACCAACCTATGTTGCTTCCGAAGACCTTCTTCCCTCGACCTACAAAGATGCCCAAACGGTCGAAGAAGTGGTTCGGGAGGTGCGTGAGGATCACGACAAACTACACGAACGCGGCTTGCTTGATCTGCCGTATGAAGAGTTGTCATTCAATGAGAAAATCAATTACGAGATCTATTTTGCCCGTAACGTGTGCGAACTCCTGGCGACGACGGTTCCCGGCAGCGTTGGATTGCGCATAATGGAGGGAAGAGACTACGCGACAGTCTATGGTGTCGGCGTGGCGGATTCGAAGCAGCCGATCGCCTCGATTCTCCAAGGGCTTCGTTCTTCGGGCGTAAACCTTCTCGAACGCCCGCTCACCAAAATCAGCAAGCAAAAGAACGGCTATCAATTTGTTTTCACCGGGGAGCCGCATTTTGGTCTGGACCTGAGTGCTCCGCATTTACTCGGGGTTGGAGACCTCTACACCCGTGAAGAAATCAGCGCGATTGTACGGGAGGTTGAGCGGATCGCCGACCGTACGGGAATTAGCTTACACGAGGGTCCCACTCGGATGGATGTGAAGGTGACGGGGCGGTATAGACGCTTTCACTATACTC
>WJJU01000258.1 GCA_014729595.1 Chitinivibrionales bacterium | reverse complement strand
GCGGAGAGGTGGCCGAGCGGCTTAAGGCAACGGTTTGCTAAACCGTCGTAGGGGCAACTCTACCGGAGGTTCAAATCCTCTCCTCTCCGCCATTTACGCATAATGGAGGATACGCGTCGTACGCGTTCCTCCATTTTTTTTTTGCCGCTTGCCTTCACCCCGCTCGGAATACCGATACCTGACTCCCCGCCCGCAATACCGCCCTATTTGAACGGAACGGCGTAGTATTAATTGCCAAGGAACACACATAATACAAAGTCAAAAAATACATGCTCGACGGAACTCGGCGTCCAGAAAAATGCTTGCGGGGGAATCTGTAATAAACGGGAATGCAACGAGATTCATCTCGACAACCAGCCCGTAAACCGGGAGCGCTCCGGCGAGGGGTAACTCACTCTCCTTCCCCGCCGTCATGGGCCCGATAGCCCATGAAAACCTGCAAGGGAAACGAGAACCATTTCAAAAAAATGATAGGTAAGACAGCTTCAACGGCGACCCGGAGAACAAGCGCTCTACTCTTTGGGTTTCAGCACCACATACGTTGGAAGCCCAACGACCTTGAAGCGATCAAGGATCGGTTTAACCTCCTCCGCGTCGGGATTTTCGGCCTGATATTTCACCAACACATAATCATCAAGATTCTTTTCGACCGAAGGATCGCGAAACGTAGTAGCATCCATAGCCTTGCAGTTCTTGCACCATGTGGCCCAGAAATCTATCAGAACCGGTTTATCTTGCCGGAGCGCACTTTCCAGCCCCTCTTCGAGCGAATGATGCCAGGACAAATTCGATTCGTTGGTGGCTTTGTCGGCGGCCACCTTAGGCACCGTGGTCATAATACGTACACCAGTGAAGCCATAATAAAGGCCGATAACGAGTATGACTACACCAAACACATATTTAACCCACACCATCCACTTTCCCGGCTTGGGTAAAAACGATATCCCCGCACCCGCAAAGGGCCACGGGATCGCCATGCCCGCTCCGAGCAGAAACGGCAGAAGCAGGCCGGTCTCCTGTCCTTGTGAGTAGAGCGTTCCCGCATAAAGAATTACCGAAATCACCACGGGCGCTACACAAGCTCCCGCCAGTACCGCCGCAATACCTCCCATTAAGAACACCGGAATCAGTTTCCCCGCTCGAGATTCACTATGTTGCATTCCGCTGCGAAAACGAGTGAAATCGATCTGGATCACGTCAAACATTGCCAATGCAAGCACCACGAACAAAGCGCCAATCAACAGGTTGAATGCGGGCGATGCATTAATTACGCCCCACCGACTGCCCGTCAACACCACCACTACTCCCAAAACGCCGTACGCAACAGCCATCCCCAGCCCATAGACGCTTCCAACCAAAAAGCCTTGTTTTCGGTTGCCGGCCTTAGTACCGGCGCCGATAACCGCAACGGTAATCGGTATCATCGGCAAAACACACGGTGTTAGGTTAAGTGCCAGCCCCCCAAGCACCACAAGCGCCAACACCCAAAGCAGACTTTTTCCGACAAAACCGTCACCCGAACCGGAAGGATTGTCCAGGAAAGCAATAAACTCATTCGCCGGCAAGTAGCCCCCGACTCGTCCGACCACATCGAATCTCTCATCCAGATCCCGCCAATCCGCACCGCTCTCGCCTTTCGGGCTCACTCCTCCGACGGCACCTTCCTCGCCAAGTACCGACGATGTATCAATCGTCCCATCGGCGCTGATCCGAAACCACTGCTTGCGAGGCGTAAAACACATCGTTTCATCACACGCTTGGTAACGAAGAAAACCGGTTACACTCCAGTTTGAATCAAGAACTTCATGAGTAACCGAAAACTCTTGCCCGTCCGTATATACTTCAACCGTTTTGCCGTCGAAATTTTTATACGGTTTGGCCTTGGGCCAATCCACGGATGCCTCGCCGAGTCCCTTGCTTTGAGTTATGGCGATGTTGAAAAAGAGCGATTCAGCCGCGTAGATATGCATTGCGGGCTTCATGGACAGCGAAAGCTTATACCGTAGTAATGAGTCGGGCGACGAGACGCGCGAAACACCGACCGTAACCGGCTCCTCAACCGCGGGTGCGGCCAGATCCAAAGATCCCATATCGATTTGGGCATAAAGGGTACTGAAGAGAACTACCGACAACAGGAATAGCTTTTGAGGCTTTATTCGTTGCATTGCTTAGAGTCTCCCTTTGGTGCGGCGTAACAAAGCCCTACGTCAAAAAGGTACCTGAGCGATTGCCTAATTCTGAATACGATCAACCGCTCGCTAAAATGCTTATGCATCACCGGCACGGAGATCAAGCCGGTCACTCGGAGAATCACCGTCGTCGACTGCGCTGCGGCGCCCGATAACGGATCCGCTTCGAACAAAATGCCACGCCACAAAATCGCACCCGCATAAAGGCGTTAAGCCGACCGACTCACGCCTCTTTTTCCTCCGCCTCAATCTCGCGCCGTACAAAGAACGACATGCCGACTACTCCCGCCAAGCAAGACAATCCGGCCCAAAACGCAATCATCGGCCGTTCAGGGAGCGTATTGGCGTTGGTATATACAAGTGCGTCCCGAACAAGGGTTATCCGATCGCCCGCGCGCGCGTAGAGGTCCATAACCTCCGCATGCTTGAAAGGCCACAACGCATAGAGCGATCCCACCATCAGCCCGGTTAAAAACGCCATCGTTTGATCATGATACCGTTGGAGAACATAGCCGACGAGCCGAGCAAACAGCGGCAAGCCCACGGCCATACCGGCCGCGAAAGCCGCCAAATAAAGTATGATGTCAAGAGAAGGGTTTCGAAGCGCCGACACGGCTGAAATAATCTCATAATACCGGCCCAAAAGAATTAACACCAGTGAGCCGCTAATACCCGGTAATACCATCGCCGATACGGCCGTCGCACCGGCGGCGGCCGCCCCCGCAAACTCCACCGCGGTATAGCGTCCCGTATACGTAAGCATACCGCTCTTATCCTCCGACGAGCGACCAGTTTCAGTCCCGGGTGATGCGGTTTCGTACCGAGCACGATAATGTTCGGATTTCAGACGAGCCTTGTCGGCGGGATTGACCGAAGCACTAACAAATACCGTTAAACCAATACCGAGAGCGGCGAATATCAACAGATGCCATGTACGCTTTTTCATGAGACGAAGCGGAATCAGTACCGAAACAAGTATCAAGCCGAAGAAAAAGGCATACGTGTATACGAAATGGTTGTTGAGAAGGAACTTCATGAGCGAGGAAAGCGATATAATCGCCACCAGGGCGCCCAGTATCAAGCGCACCAAAAAGGGTATATCAGATAAATGTAGCCGCTCGACAAAATGGTTGCGCTTATCATGGTCGCCGAGAAAAGCCGGCATGCCGACGACACCCGCCGCCAATTCTTTCAACGAACCGCTTATTTGATTTATGGAACGAATAACGCGTTCATATATACCAAAAACAAGCAGAAATGTTCCACCGGAAACGCCGGGAATGATATTGGCCAAACCGATAAAAAAGCCGAATACCAAATCCTTAAGCGTGGCTATCATAACCGTTTTCCGTTCCTCGTATGCCGTAATTTGAAATGCGATAAGAATCGTGGGACAACAGAGACGCAAGCGGATTCATCTTATCCCCATGATCGTTAAGCACCGGTGCACGCCGATTACCGCCCGATAATTTATAGTTCGATTGCGCAAGACGGATATGCTGCGGAGGATAAAAATATTGTTCGATAAATTCCTCCGCTCCCGCGAAACGGAGCCGGCCACAACGCCGCGGCTTACCGCCCCTCCCAACCGTGCTCACCTACAAGCGGAACGAATACAACCCCCCCCACACTTCGCTTTTGTATGCCCGCATCGGTCTTGTCGTAAACTTCCAGCTCCTGGTACGCACGATCTCCCGTGGGGATCAGCAACCTTCCACCAACCGATAATTGCTCTACCAGAGTCCGAGGCACCACGGGAGCCCCCGCGGTCACAATAATCTTGTCGAACGGCGCATGCTGCCGCCACCCGTGTGTACCGTCACCTATCTTGAAAACGATGTTCTCGTAGCCCATTGCCCTGAGAAGCTTGCGGGCGGCTTCACCAAGTTCGCGGCGACGCTCAATCGTATAGACCCGACGGGAAAATTGTGCGAGTATGGCGGCCTGGAATCCGGAGCCCGTGCCGATTTCCAGAATTTTTTCGTCGCTACCCAATTCCAGTAGTTCGGTCATGAGTGCAACTACATACGGTTGCGAGATTGTCTGCCCTCCGCCGATCGGCAACGCATTGTCGTCATACGCCTGAGCATACATGGCACCGTCTACAAATTGGTGTCGCGGTACTTTCCTGAACGCTTCCAATACACGTTCGTCCTTGATGCCTCGGCCGCGCAGATGCTTGATCAGCCGTTCGCGCGCAATGTCGGGATTAAGATGTCTGGATACCATGAAATGCGTTGTCTCGCTGTATTCTAAAACCGTGTTCGCTCTCTTTTGCCGTCAAATCCGGAAGTCGGACACCGGTCAACCTGCGCGCCGTCAATGCCATGTACCGCCCCGCCTTCGAGACCGCCTCCGCCTACTCGCTCCATCGAAGAGGCTCTTTTAAGCTTTCTACGGATGTTCAGCACCGCCTTGATCCATCGGACCGTGTCAATGATGTGAGATATGTGGCTATGCGTATGAAAATATAGTGTCTGCACGCTCACAAAACGGATGTCAAATCCACTTCGACACGCCTTTAGAATTATCTCCGACTCCATTTCAAAACGTGAATATTCCAGCGATACCGAATCCAGCAACCTTCGAGAATAAAGTCGATAGCCGGACTGGCTGTCATAGATTCGACACCCGGTAAACAGAGACAGAATAAGCGAGGTCAAGCGATTGGAAATGATACGCGCAACGGGCATTGAACTCCAATGCATCCTTCGCGCCCCGATTATCAGCCCAGCATCCGGATAGAGCTTCATCGTGGCGATAAAACCCGGGATATCCTGAATTGAATGCTGCCCGTCGGCATCCATCGTCAAGATCCATTCCGCCCCCCGGTTGCGAAGAAATTCAAACCCGCGCTTTAGAGCTGCTCCCTTGCCCATGTTGGTTGTGTTGACCAGACAACAGACTTCGTGCTCACGACATACGACCGTGGTTTCATCCGCCGAGCCGTCGTCAACCACGCACACATGAGCGGCGAGTACGGTTTCCAGAAGATCCGGAAGATAATCCGCCAAAAGCTGAGCTGAATTGTAGGCGGGAATGAGAACAAAAACGTTGGAAGGCCACGTGTGTTTACTCAGAGCCGTGCCATGCTCCATAGTCAGGGATTCCTTTTGCGTAGCCCAAGAGCCGCTATCATGTCTTCGTCGGCATCAACGCTTTGCCCTTGAGTTGTCAAATAATCGCCGGAGATGTAGCCGTCGGCGCCGGCGAGAAACATAAGCGGTTGAGCTATTCCAAGATTTACTTCCCGCCCACCGCACACCTTAATGTGCTTGTCGGGCAGAGCCATACGGAAAAGTGCGATAATTTTGAGGTATTGGAGCGTTGAACCTTCCGGCGTCGCAACCCGGGTTCCCGCAATCGGGTTTAAGAAATTGATCGGCACGGAGTCGACATCAAGACCGCGAAGTTCCATACAAAGCGCTTTGCGATCACTCCAACTCTCTCCAATTCCAAATATTCCACCGCAACATACTTTCATGCCCGCCCGCTTGGCACGTCGCACCGTAGCCACTCGATCATCGTAACCGTGCGTCGTTACAATTCGCCCGAAAAAATCTCTGCCGGTTTCAAGATTGTGGTTGTAACACACCACTCCGGCGTCGCGCAAGAGGGCGAATTCCTCTTGGGTAAGAATGCCCAAAGACGCATGGATAGGGCCTTCACATTCATGCAAAATCCCGGCGAGCCTCTGAATTTCAGCCGTAGTGAGTTTCCGCCCGCTGGAGACTACCCCGAACGCAAGCCCTCGATCGTTCGCCGCGCAACTCGCTTTGATGATCTCTTCCGGATTTGCAAGAGCTTTCACATTGATTTTCGCATCATTATGTGACGACTGAGAACAAAATGCGCAATCTTCCGAACAACCGCCCGACTTGATGTTCATGATTGCGCACGGCTCAACGGAATCATCAAAAAAATGATGCCGGACCTGATCCGTACATGCAAATAATACCGACAACCGGTCTTCCGGCCAATCTATTACCGTTTCGAGGTCCGCTTCGGTAGTGGAACGTTTAACGGCTCGATCATAAAGCTCTTCGGCCATGCAGAACAGACCAGACATATCGTGCTCCGAACGAAATAGCTGTTGATTGATTTGGCGTGGTCCGATCTTTCTCAGGCACCGGCGAATTCCCGTGTCGCGAAGCACGAGCGGGACAAAGGTCGCGGACGGTGCGCGTTTTACAATTGGCTTAAGGTTACGGATCGCGGGCGCAGTGGCAATCGAATATTCGAGAATTGACACCCTTTGGAAAAGACGAGCGCCATCACCACTACGGCTCGCTCCATGTCCCCCGCCCCCCCAATCTCTGGACGGCGATTCACCGCAAAATCATACAGGGCGCGGAAACATCCAAGCGTATCCGCACCCCGCCTCGCTCTTGATTATCGTGGAACTATTGCATCGATGCGGTGAAAACGGCGCGCCGACCGGCAAGCCGTCTTCCCTACCGCTACTACTCAATGGCAAAATTCACGGTTTCGATCACATCATCGGTCTCGGTGTTCACCACCTCGACCTTCCAATTACCTTCGCTTCCTTCGCCGATTTGGCGGGAACTGTACGTGCGCCAACTGGCGGATCGAACCGGGAGCGTTGTCGGACCTCCGTAGGCTTCATCATTGCGATACCACTGGTGATTGATCAGGAGCGTATCTTGTACACCCTTGATATGCGTAAAGCAGTATAATTTGCCTACGTCCGCCGAAAAGTTTGTCGCATCGCCTTGAGGTTCCCGGTTTTCAATATCGGTACAGATTGCGGCGCGCGACACCAACACCCCTTCTTCCGCCCCGCTCTCCGATGCCTTCGTACTCTTTGTATCCCCCATCAGCGCCGTCACCTTCCGCGCCCCTTCTTTTTTCGCCGTCACGGAGCCACCGCTTGGAGCTTTCTTTTTATCGGCTTTGGTCGCAGCAGGAGCGGCTTCCGCCCTCTTCTCCTTTGCCCCCGCCTTCCGTTCGGCCTTTTCGGCCTTCGCAGTAGTCGCTTCTTTATCCTTGCGCACATCCTCCTTGCCGGCGTGCGCAATTCCCACTACCAGGACACCCACTGACAGAATCGCAGCCAATGCACGAGTTTTCATGGCTCCTCCTTTGGGTCGATGAAGTATTACTT
>WJJU01000257.1 GCA_014729595.1 Chitinivibrionales bacterium | reverse complement strand
CGGCATTTTTGAACTCCTCGAAATATCGCGCGACATCCGTACCATGATCTTGCGCAACGCTCCGACTCACGAAATTCAGGCCGCGGCCGAAAAAGAGGGGATGCGAACGCTTCGCAAAGCCGGCATTCAGTATGCATTGGATGGAATCACTACCATTGAGCAGGTGATCGCGGTGACGACGGAGATCTGACGGCGGGTGATAAGAAAGGTATTGAGACATGAACATACTTACGTTCGATATCGAGGACTGGTTCCATATTTTGGACAACGACGCCACCCGTACGGAAAAGGAGTGGAGCGGATTTTCGTCCCGAATACGGGCAAACACCGGCCGCATTCTTGACCTTCTTGCGCAGCGCGGCCAAAAGGCAACGTTTTTTTGTTTGGGTTGGATTGCGCGTAACTATCCCGAAATCGTGAGGAAAATCGATGAGCACGGGCACGAGATCGGATCGCATTCGTCGATGCACCAATTGGTGTATGAGCAGAGTTCAAAGCGTTTTTCGACGGATCTCAGGGATTCGATCGATTTGCTGGAAGACACGATCGGCAAGAAGGTGGTGTCGTATCGTGCTCCCGGTTTCTCCATAACCGAACGCACACCGTGGGCGTTTGAGGCTCTGGTGGATGCGGGTATAGAAAAAGACAGCTCGGTATTTCCCGCCCCCCGTGGTCATGGTGGGTTTCCCGCCTTCGGTGTGGCGGAACCCGCTATTATTGAATGCAACGGCCTGCGGCTTAAAGAATTCCCCATCAATATAGCCACAGTATCGGGGAAGAGCCTGATATTTTCGGGTGGCGGGTATTTTCGGCTGTTGCCATATCCCGTAATTCGTCGAATGACGGCCGCGTCGGCATACGTGATGACCTATTTCCATCCTCGGGATTTCGATCCCGCGCAACCGGTTCTTCCCGGCTTGCCCTTGACGCGACGGTTTAAATCCTATGTGGGTCTGAAGCGAGCCTGGAAAAAATTGGGTTGGCTGTTGAATGACTTTTCTTTCATAGATTTGCGCACGGCCGATGCGCGGACTGATTGGGACAAAGCGCGGGTGCTCAAGCACTCAACGCTTACGAACACCCCCATTGCGGCACCTTGACTTAGAGTTTGTCCCAAAACCCCATTTCGCCCGCGACGGGCCGCGGAGGGTGGTCGCGACGGTGCTCCCCTTGGCTAATTCACCGGGGATCCGTCCCCCCGGGACGCGCCGTGCTTCCCCACGTCCTCGTGCCGTTTCGGCTGATGAAGCGGGTTTGGGGATGGGCTTCTACAGCCGAAAAAGCACTTCGATGTTCTTCACTATATCGGCGAGCGGATCACTATGCTCGTCGGGATTCCTGTCGGGAATATTCCAGTAGCTCACACGGCTTTCCCAGTGGGGGAAACGCTCACGTATGAGCGGACGGTGCTCGTGTTCATCGAGAGCAATAACTTTGTCGGCGCCGGCAAAATCGGTTTCGATAACCTGCCGTGGGTCACGCACTCTGCCATCGACCTTGATGCCCAAGTCTTGAAGCCGTTTCAAGGCAACCGGACACATCGGTCCATGATTGCTTTCACCTCTTTCAAGTGCCAGGCCGCGAGATATCGCCCGCGCCGCAATGCCGCGTTGAAGAGCAATGTCGTTATAAACATATTCGGCGAATCTGCTGCGGTAATAGTTACCGGTGCAGAGGAAAAGAATTGATTTCATTGCTGCTCCTTGGTTCGGTTTCCGGCAAGCCGGCGGCCGGCGGCTTGGGCCGCCCGAGTTACTTGAATGCATTCATCATGCCGTTAGCCGGTGATAAAAATACGGCAGAGAAGATGGGAAATGGTGTTCATGAAATGTGCTTGGGTTAGCCATTTCTCCGATGTTCGCGGCCGGACCTATTTTTTTATAGACTCGGGCCGACCTCGAAAACCGGCACATGAAACGCAAATCAGCGGTTTCTTGCGATCCGTAACCAGGAACCACGAAAGAGCCGAAAGCACTTTTTAGAGGTATGCGTTTCTCCGAGCGGGACGCCTACCCACGGTTGCACGGCAATCCGGGCAGCGTCTTTTCCGGTACTTGGCTTGCGATTCGCGTGAACTTTTCGTGTTGATAATCAAAGTATTCCTTTGGGAGTAATCGATCCCCAAACACGGTGGAAAGGGACTAATCAATGCCTTCGATCGTTCTTTTCGGCGGTTCCGGCTTTGTCGGCACGCATCTTCAGCACATGCTCGGCGATAGATACGAGACGATATACATCGCCGACATCCGCAAACCGGGTTGGCATACTAAAGACGCCATTGCGTTGAATCCTCGTACAGTGTACGTAGACTGTGATATTCGCAAGCCAATCATTGACGGCGCTTTCGAAGGGGAGATTGACACTATCGTGAATTTGGCCGCGGTGCATACCAGTCCGGGGCATCCAGCCCATGAATATTTCGAGGCAAATATTTTTGGGGCACGCAACATTTGTGCTTTTGCGGAGCGTCGTCATATTGAGCGGGTTCTTTTCACCTCATCCATATCGGTGTACGGACCGGGGGAGGATGAGAAGACCGAAGATTCACTGTTTATGCCGAACATCCCTTACGGCTCATCAAAATCAATCGCCGAATACGAACATCGCCGCTGGCTGGATCGCGCGCCCGATCGTCGTTTTTTGTCCGTCGTCCGTCCGGGAGTCATTTTCGGAATCGGTGAAGGGGGCAATTTTACGCGAATAGCGAATTTGCTCGAAAAGGGCTTTTTCCCTTTCCCGGGCCGCACCGACACCGTTAAAGCATGCCTGTATGTTAAAGACTTGTGTTTGTTTTTACTCAGCCGTCTCGAAAACGGCCCGGGGCACGAGTTGTATAACTTCTGCTACCCCGAAAAGATAACCACGCGCGATATTGTCGAGGCTTTCCGCAAGGT
>WJJU01000256.1 GCA_014729595.1 Chitinivibrionales bacterium | reverse complement strand
CTTTCGGGCGGTGAAGCCCAACGCATACGACTGGCCACTCAAATCGGATCGCGCTTGACGGGGGTCACCTACATACTTGACGAACCGAGCATTGGCCTTCACTCACGCGATAACGACCGCTTGCTCGACACACTGAAGTCGTTGCGTGACCTCGGCAACACACTGGTGGTTGTCGAACATGACCGCGAAACTCTTCTCGCGGCCGATCACCTTATCGATATTGGCCCCGGAGCGGGCGTTCACGGCGGCCATGTTGTCGCCGCGGGTACGCCGACCGATGTCATGCAATGCGCGGATTCGTTGACCGGCCAGTACCTTGCGGGTGCCAAAAGCATTCCGGTACCAACAGCACGAAGGCGGGGAAACGGCGCGAATCTTAAAATCAAGGGGGCGACGGGGCATAATCTTAAAGGTGTCGACGTGACATTCCCCCTTGGAACCCTTATTTGCGTCACAGGCGTTTCCGGCTCCGGGAAAAGTAGCCTGATCAACGAAACGCTCTACCCGGCACTGTCACGATCGCTCTACCGCTCCAAAACGGCCGCGCTTCCCCACAAAGGGATCGCGGGTATTGAACAAATCGACAAAGTAATCGCTATCGATCAATCCCCCATCGGCCGCACACCTCGCTCTAATCCGGCCACCTATACCAAGACATTCGATCACATACGTAACCTATTCGCCATGTTGCCGGAAAGCAAAATCAGAGGATACAATTCCGGTCGGTTCAGCTTCAACATTAAAGGCGGGCGATGTGAGACATGCCAGGGCGGCGGATTAATTCGAATAGAGATGCATTTTTTACCCGACGTCTACGTCGAATGCGAAGCTTGCCACGGGAAACGATACAACCGAGAAACACTCGAAATAACGTTCAAAGGCAAGAACATCGCCGATGTCCTCGACATGACCATCGATGAAGCTCTCATGTTCTTCGAACGCATTCCCGCCGTTAAGTCAAAATTATCGGTTGTCTCGCGAGTTGGCCTGGGGTATGTTCATCTAGGTCAGCAAGCGACAACACTATCCGGGGGCGAGGCTCAACGAATCAAGCTGGCTTCGGAACTTGCGCGAAGAGCGACCGGTCGGACCGTTTACATTCTCGATGAGCCTACCACCGGTCTTCATTTCCACGACATTCTCATGCTCATGAACGTCCTACAGCAGCTTGTAGACCGCGGCAACACAGTATTAATTATTGAACACAACCTTGATGTCATAAAATGCGCCGACTATGTGATCGACCTTGGTCCGGAGGGTGGTGACGAAGGAGGATACGTCATGGCAGTCGGCACGCCCGAAGAGATCGCGGAAAATCCCAAGTCGATAACCGGCAAGTACTTGAAGCCCAACCTTCAGCCTGTTGCGAGAAGCGCCTAACGTTCGTCGCCCATTGCATGAAATTGTTTTTCAGCCGTCCTGTTACCGAATGGAAGGGTATATCCAACGGTACCGGCCCTCATTTCGTAAAATAGCGCTATATCGATGATTCCTGGGGCCGATTTTGAGAAATTTCCGTTATGGCGGGTATTCCAAACTCGGAAAATGCACGGCCGGCGGTGCTTACCGATACCCCCTGACCGATATCGAAAACATGTGGTAATCCACGCATTAAAAAATGGGGGAATTCATCACCATACCGCAACCAGCTACCGTACAAATTCGACCCGGCTCTTAGAAATTTTGCCAATCATTATCCACTACACCCTCCTCGCGCAACGCTTCAAGGCGGTCCATAATAAGGTCCTTGAGATGATGATTGGGATCGACTAGGAGGATCCTTTTGAGATGACGATAAGCCATTTGATTATCTCCAACGCTCTCGTAGAGTTTGGCCAGTTCCCAATGCGAATCGAGATTCTTCTCGTTTAGCTCAACCGCCTTGGTGTGATAATTGATCCCCCGCTGAATATCGCCGGCTCGGGAATAGGCAAGACCCAACCCATAGTACACGCGCGCATCCTCCGGGAATCGCTCTCGAAGCTCCTCGAAATGCTTCTTTGCTTCATCATAGCGTTTCTTCTCAACGTCGACCATACCCACATAATATCGCGCATCGGCGTTGGCCCGCGCCATCGCCAGCACTCCGCGGAGATACTTTTCGGCTCTGTCGAAACGCTTGCGCTCAAAGGCCACGATCCCGAGCCGCAACCGCGCATCAAGATTGTCGGGCTCGGCCTTGAGCACATCTTCAAAGCACGAGACTGCCATTTCATGTTTCTCCAAAGCAAGATAAGATTCACCCAATGCGTTGAGATAGCGAACATGCCCGGGCCTACGATCGAGCGAGGCTTTGAGTTCCGCCACTGCTTCATAGTGTTCACCGGCCCGGGCCAAGGCGATTCCCAACTCACCATGAGCTTCAGCCGAGCCGGGATCCAGCGCGATCAGTTGACGGTAATAGTTTGTCGCCTGCTCGTAATCTCCCTTTTTTGTAAATACCCCGGCCAGTCTGTTCAGATATTTGGTGGCATCCTGCTTTATCCGCAAGGCCTGGATGTACCGATAGGCCGCTTTATCATAGTTCCCCTGAAATTCTTCCAAGACCCCAAGCTCCCCCATCGCTTCCCATGACTTGGGATCGACCTTCAAAGCCCTGAGGAGGTACGTGCGGGCCGTACGAAAATCTGACCTGTCCCGATAAATTCCGGCAATCGCCAAGAGAGGATCCACGGTTGAAGGGCTGAGTTTCAGCGCATTCTTGAAGCTGTCGAGGGCTTTGGTGTGTTTGCCGGTCAACTCATACAACTCCCCGAGACGAAGGTAGTACTCATGTTGGCTCGGACGTATGGAGAGGGCTTTTTGGAATGAGTTCTCCGCCTTCTCGTAATCGCCCATCGCCGTGTATACAACGCCAAGGTTGTTATGAAATTCATCATTCCGTGGATGCTCGCGGACAAGCTCCATGTAGGTCCCGACGGCCAGGTTGTATTCGCCAAGCGCCGAAGCCGTGGTAGCAAGATTGGCTCGTGCGTTGACGTCGTCCGGCTTGAGTTCCAGCGCGTTCTCGAACCACACCTTTGCATCTTCAATTCGACCGAGAAGATAATAAGCATTTCCCAGTCCCATAGCGGCTTTGAATGAGGACGGGTGCTCTTTCACGTATGGCTCCAAGAGCTTCACCGCCGTCAGGGGATTGCCTGCGTTCAGCGCCGCAAGAGCTTGGCTCAGACCGTCTTGGGCACGCACATTCGTCGAGGAAACCAGCATCAACATTGTCACCAGTATACCGACGGTGATGTTTCGTCTCATTGTACCTCCACGCCTTAGGATCCTTCATTAAGCTTACGATTAATATAGCTTTTCTCCAACCGATTTACGCCCCCGTCGCACCCAATCCAGATATGACTGTCGGTATCGTAAAATGACTGAACTCGATCACTCACTAAGCCGTCGTAATAACCAAAGCTCCCCCACTTCTCTCTCCTTATATCATAAACCGCGCAGCCCCCCTCGCGCGTTCCCATCCAAAAACGCCCGTCAATCAGCCGTGCCGCCGTCACATGCTTTTCCCGCTCCGCCGCCCCGTCGTCAATGAGCCCGCCCGGCGCCGGTATTCGCTCAATCGGATCACTTGCATTATCAATGCGATATAAGCCGCTCAGCTTGGTCGCCACCAGAACACGCCCCGCATCAGTTACTCCCATCGCCATAATCCTCATTGTACCTTCAAGCCGGGTATTCATAATTTGCCCGGCAATCGGATCAAACAAATGCAATCCGCGAGCCAGGGTCCCCAACCATAATTTATCGTGATTGGGAGCAATGCAGGTTATGCGCATACCTTCGGTGTTTTCATAAAGATGAAAGCTATCGATATGCGGTCGGTAATGAATCAAGCCGAAGTGACTCGCGAGGTATATGCTCGAATCGCTTTGAACGAAAATGTCGGCAATGTCGCCATGAGGAAGCGCCGACTCCCTGCCGAAGTAGCGGCCCGATGCCCCCCGATCATCGAGCCAGCCAAAGCATCCAAAACCACCGTAGTACAAGCGAGAACCATCGAGTACAAGGCTCTGTATCTGGGGGTCAAGTATTCCATCATACCGACCATAGTTTCGGTCGTATTGAACATCGGCCACAAAAAACCGATCAATATGGTCGCCGTCATACCCGTACGACGTCCAAAGCAATGTATCGTCCGCCGCAATCGCCACTACATTCGGAGACGCCAAACCGGCTCGCAACGGAACCCATTCAATCCGCTCTTTCCGAAGATAACCTGCGCCAAGATCCATACTGCCGTACCAGAGCACATCGGAAGTATTGGCTAGGGTAAAGACCTGAAAGTCGGTCGCGGACTTTTCGGCGGGGTGGACCAATTGCACCCATGTTCCGCCGGAAACGCTTTCATGATAGCGCCAGAGTCCAAAAGGAGTTCCGCAGTAAAAGCCGTCCCGGTCATCGGCGAAAACATACGCCCCCTTGGCCGGAAAATACTCAACAGGCAGCAGCGTATCCGCCACCTTCTCGCTATGCCACAAGCCGTCATCCGAAGTCGCCACCCACATGCCCCCGTTATCAAACAGTACATCCCAGACATACGTCTTCCGGCTACCGGGGCGGCTGAAATGAAAAGTGCTGAATTCATCCTTGGACACGTCGTACTCCAACAGCCGTCGTCCCTCCACGCCGACCAGAAGCTTGTTTTCGGTGCGATACTTAAGACAGGTAATTCGGGCACTCGCTCGAACATCCGGGATTAGCCTTTGGCGCGGGACGGTATCTCCGGGCGCCAAGTGATACAGACCGCGCGTGTCTATCGAGAAGAAGATACCGGCGCCCGGAACGCTCTCGACTGCAAGTATTCGCGCCCCCCCGGCGCCAACCGAAAAATCGATCGGCTGAAACCGCTTTTCGGCGCGATCAAAACGCAGCAGACCATTCCAGGTGGCAACCCACGCCGTACCGTCTTCGAAGCACACGTCGACGATTGTCTCCGACGTCAGGCCATGATCCAGTCCATAACGTTGCCACTCGAGCGTTTCGGTGTTGAGCACGCGTATCCCTTCGGCGGTGGCAAACCAGAGCATGTGCGGAGCATAATCGGCGGCGCGAATTCGATAAACACGACTGATATCGAACAATCGAACGCATGCAATCGGGTCGAATTCAACCTCACGCAAGACGGTTTTCTTTGATTGCCGAATCAGGTAGAGGGCGACCAGAAGCACCGTCACCATCAACGCTATGGTGACACTGACGCGGAACAGCCGTCGTAATTGACGCTGCTTGTGAATAGTCTTATGAAGCTCCATGGGGTTCCGGAAGGATAACGAGTTCCGCCCGTGATTATGCTGGTTGCGCGCGATGCATAACCGCGGGCGAAAGCCTACTTTGTGGGTGGCACCAGCGAGAAGCCGTCCATACCGAGTCGCTTACCCCGATCGACGACACTCATAATTTTGTCGTGATAGGTTTTCATCTCACCCTTGACGATCAACAGGCTGTCATTATAGCCTTTATCGATAAGCTCGCGCATTTTCAACTCAAGCATATCATATCCCTCTTTTTGGTGCGTATCCCACTCTTCGCGGTTGTCGGAACGCTGCAGGGGAATTTCTTCGTTATTTACCTTAAGGTGACCGATATGCCGAATAAAGTGTCCTTTGTCGATAATATCGGCCTGCACATAAACAACGATATTTTTCTTCTTATTTTCCTCAGTGGGCGGCTCACCCTTTCCGGCCGGAAACTTGATGGCTACACCATACACCACGGCAATAGCCATTACTACCATGAAAAATATAATGAGTTGAAAAACAATATCGATCATCGGAGTGATATCGACTTCGTCGGGTTCTTTTATTCTGGATTTGATCATCGTATCGGCCTCTTACTTGCTGGATTCCGCCGTTTTGGCCAAGACCTCCTCCGAAGCCGAGGCGTCGGTTACAAAGGCGAATTTTTTGATGTCCGAAGCGGTGTCGCGGGCCATGGCCACAACCTGTAGAATTCTTCCATAGAAAGCTTTTTGATCGGCCTTGATCATGAGCGGCACCTCATCTTCCAGCTTTTTCTCTTCCGCCGGAGTCAGAGGGCCTTTCCCTTGTTGTTGACGTTCAAAATTTTCGCGACGGACCATCATCTCCAGCACTTCTTTCTTTTTTTCTTTCAACACCTTCGGGATTTCGTCAAGTTTCAAATAGGGGCTCACCTCTCCGCCGCAATTGGAGCACAAGAACGCGGGCGGTTTGGCTCCGGCCCCATAGGCGTCCGCCATAACTAGTTGTAAGTCCTCAACCGGTGTGCTGTCGAGCCTTGTCAGACTGCCCGGGATATAGAGCCCTTCCACGGTTTTTATGCGTTGCTTGCAGTGCGGACAGGTGTCCGGTGTCGTGGCTTTATCGGAAAAGGCCACGAGTCCGGTCGAATCACGGTCGATGCGCCCCCCCGCGTTAACCTTAGCGGGCAAGACATAAATCTGTAGGAGCGCGTCCTCCTGCTCCGACGCGGCATAGACGGGCGGGAGTTTTATGATGTTGTCGAGCGAGGGCTCCATCTGCATTGACACGATAAAATAGATGAGGATAAGAAACACCACGTCGATCATCGGCGAGAGGTTGAGCTTCAGATCCTCGCTTTGCTTCGCACTTCCAAATGCCATAGCTTAGCCGTTCCCCTGCTGGTTTTCCGCGCCGCCGGCGATGAGATTGTCAACAAGATGAATGGATGCTTCTTCCACCAGAAGAACATAATTTTCCACGGAACTCTTGACCCAGTTATAAATCACCAGAATAGGTATGGCAACGATGAGTCCGGTGGCCGTGGTGATAAGCGCCTCGGAAATACCGCCCGCGAGTTCATCGGGCTTGGCGCCGCCCGCGGCGCTGGCCATAACCGTGAAAGAGCGGATCATACCGGTAACCGTTCCCAAGAGTCCCATCAGCGGCGCGATCATCGCACCGACCGACATGACCGCAAGATGTGACTCGAGCTGGGGAAGTTCGATTCGGGCACGTTCCTCGACCGCTTCGGTAATCCATTTTTTCGTGTCAAATACCGACAGATTCATCCCTTTGGCCTGACGAAACTTGGCCAAGCCCTCTTGCATTATTTCCGCGCACACACCGCCGCGTTTGCAAAGAGCAAGCATCTCTTCGACAACGGCGTCCCTGTCGCCTCCGTGCTTTTTGATCGAAGCGTCGAAAGCGTCAAGAAACTGGTCCGGTCTTAGCTTTCGCTTTTGCAGGAAAAGAACGATAATTCTTTCGATGCCGAATGTAAGGCCCAGTACGGCGATCAGGAGTAGCGGCCACATGGCCCAGCCGCCGTCCTTGAACGTCTCGATAAGATTCAGACCCATTTCACACTCCTTCCGTTGATTGTCAGTGCAAGCCGATTATCATTTCCGCCTGCTCATCGGCGAATTTAACAGCCTTCGCTCCGCAGGATGCGTTCCTGCGAACCGAATCGTAAAGCTCCAGCGCCCGCCGATGATTATCGAGTTTATTCAGTGAGAAAGCGAGCAGATTTTTGGCGTTACAAATTTCGTTGAAGTCAGGATAGTCCGAAACGACCCGTTGAAAGTTATCGCGCGCCTTGGTGAAATATGCCTTTTCGTTCTTAGAGGGCGTGCTTGCCAAAGTCCAATAAGCGTTTCCCCGCATGTATAATGCACGCGGGCTATAGGTACCTTGCGGAT
>WJJU01000255.1 GCA_014729595.1 Chitinivibrionales bacterium | reverse complement strand
TTTCGAGAGAGTAGACAACGTCTACTGCAGGCGTGGTTTACTCCTGCACAACAACGGCTGGCTGCGTAAAAGGAAACCTCTTCCGGTAGAAGTCACCTATGTACCCCTCATAGAAACGGAGCACCCCGCGGAACACCAAAAAAAGGTCCTCAAAGCACTAAAGGAAAAGAGGGGATCGCTTCCTGAAGAAGAGCAAGAACAAGCCGGGCGATAATGCGGGGACTATAGGAACGATGGGATGAATCCCAAGGGCCGGAACAAATTGGAAACCAAGATTCTTCCGGCTGAATTCGGACCTTTGATAGCCCTCCGGCGCCCCGGAGGGCTTACGTTATAATACTTCCATGGCCCGGCATCCGGCGAACTTTAAACTCATCATCCATGTGCCCGACGAGAAAGCCAATGGTTCGCGGACCAACCTGCCGGACCAAATAAGGAAGCTGAACTAATTCTGGTATAGCCTGGACTTCAATACTAATAATGCCAAAATTCGTCGGTTCCGAGTGAGAAAAGCGTGCACTGCGCAAAAGACATAAAAGATTCGGTTCCGCTTGCGGGACCGGTACTCCACAAGCCGGGGCACGCAGGGACAACTCTTGAGATGAGAAGGTTTGAATTCATTGCGGGGCATACCCACGGGGGTAAGTTCAATCCCGCGGTGCGGGATGAAAGCCTTATCGGCTCACCACACAAAAAGCTATAATAACGGAATGCCTTGGGTAGCGGAACGGCAGTGACAAAGCACAATAAATACAGAAGTTTTAACACCTTGAAAGATGCGGAATTTTCACCACGTAAAAAGCTATCCGACAACAAGTAAAATCCGCAAAAAACTGAAACCTCCGCCTTCCGTGTCCGTCCGTGCGGGGGGAGAGTAAAACGACGACCTCATTTGAATTTCCGGCATCGAAGCTTGCCCTCTAAAAAACCAAGCGGCGAATGGGAGTACGAATCCTCATCCGCCGCATGTCTTGTTTGTATCCGACCGCTTTTTAGATTGAGAATCGCGAGGACTTAGTTACGGATGCACCGAAATGCGTCCGCGCTCTACGGTTCCATCCGCGCGCTCGATCTCGGTGATATAGACACCACGCGCGGTGACGGGTGCCCCACCTTTGCGCCCGTGAGTAAGCAGCACTCTTCGACCGTCCACTCTAAAAGTGGTGTTGGCGGTTGCCGGTGCCCGAGAGCGAGTAGTGCGAATTGCCGAGCCGTCATCCACCATTACAGTGTCTTTATGCTGATAGATGCAAGCGTCCGGGAAGCCGTCGGTTGAAACCTCTCCATCGCGGCCGGTGATCTTGATTGAATCGATGACCATGGAGAGGTCCTCATTGAATTTAAGCAACGCAACATTGCCGCCCTCACTACCGCCTTCGGCTTTCATACCGGTGGTAACGCAGACGATATCTTTCGAATAAGCGGCGAATTTAGGATGTTCAATCCTGCCCGTTTCAACATTATGCAGATGTTGGCCTTTTTCCCAAATGAAAAAGCCGTCGTGATCCTGGTTAAAATAGAGAGTTCTGTGTGAACTGTCGTAGGGAACGGTTGGCCAACATCCGCTGGCGGAAAAATACGTGGAATCGTTAACGAGGTTGATTGCAATAAGAAGTGGAAAATCTGCGAGATATGAAAGCATGCCGCCATCAGCCGAAATAGAAAGGAAGTGACCTGTTACCGTGCCATTCTCTCCCCATTCATTATAGATTAAGCTGTCATTCGTTGGATCGTCGATTTCAACCAAATGCACTTCACATTCGCATGCCCGCCTAGACCTTTCGGGGAGGCCATCATAGAATTGGGCATAGACGGCATATTCTCGATTGGTTGCGGGGTCCATCCACAAGCACCCGGCGATTCCGTCGGCGATCGCACGAGGTTCTTCGTTACCGTCCCAATCCACTACATACACTTTGCCGTCATCAAGATCGGAAAACACCACCTGTTGACCGTCCCGCGTTAAGAGCGGGCACTGGTAATTTCGTTGCGTATCACGAAGGGTGTCGATTCGATCCGTGCGCGAATCGTAGCCAACCAATACCAGATCGCTCCTTTTTCCTTGGGGCGGAAAGCCAAATTGGCCGCCGATACTCCTCGCCCATACTATCCTGATGTGCTTGTTATCGTCACCATCGAGTATCTTTGTTTTCAATTCCGACAACAGATCCTCCGCGGCGCAGATTGTAACAAGAGCGGTGAAGAGCGTCGCGGCGACCGCCGGACGAGCCCTTTTTGCGGAACGATTCATTAGATTACCCCCTCGCTTGTTCCGTTCGTCGATAATAGACGGCGGAAGCCTCCGGCCGCCCATCATGAATAATTGTTAATTGTATCTAAAAATGGCCTATCGATGTTTCAATGCTGTTTGTGGTTTATTAGAAAATTGTTAAAACCAACACTTTTCCCGATGTGATTCGGCGAGAGCGCTCGTCGTTAACTTCTTTCTCGGCGTATCACGGGACGGAATCACCAAAAGGGCGGTCGCATGCGGGCAACCCAAACATAAAACTAACATTTACTTCATATTTTTCATGCATAAACCATCTATCTTTTTTGCTGTCATCATGAATCGGCCCCGTCGCAATGGCGCGGCCACATGAAAGATGATCCGCATCCGTGGGTCATTTTTGCATTCAACACTAAAGGAGAAGGGATTATGAGAAGCATTTGTTCCCCCTATTACAATCGCTATGAAAG
>WJJU01000254.1 GCA_014729595.1 Chitinivibrionales bacterium | reverse complement strand
GCCCGAAATCGAACCAGAAATTCGACGAAGCCTGATCAAACGTTTCCCATTTGGTGTTCTCTACCATGTACAAAAAGAGGAAATCCTGATCCTTGCAGTAATGCATCTTCACCGCCGCCCCGGCTACTGGAAGGCAAGGGGGGCCTGACCGCTCTTCCCCTAGCATTTCTCTGTGTCCTCTGCGCCCTTTGTGGCGGGCAAGCTGACATCTCATCACTATGCAGTACTCTGAAGCAACAATTGCCCGCTACCGCAACGCCTGGAAACGGCGCGACGAAAAAGCGCTGGAAGCACAGGAGCACCGTCGTCTTGAAGCCTGGGAGGAAGCAGGACGACTGGCGGAGATTCTTGCCCGTCAGCCTGAAGTATCGAAAGTCGTACTGTTTGGCTCAACAACTATTCCTCATCGCTTTCACGAGGACTCCGATATCGACCTGGCCGTCTGGGGGCTTGCGCCGGAGAAGTACTTCGCCGTCCTGTCTGATCTGGAGCGGAAAAGCGAATACTCCATAGATCTGATTCCGGCTGAGGACGCTCGATCATCGATACAGAAAAAGATCGAAACAGGGGAGGTGCTCTTTGAGCGAAAAGGAACGTGAGCTGGCAATCGAAATCGAAGACGAAGCCGGCTTGCTCGAGGAACTGGGCGCAGCGCTGAAAGCCACCTACCACGATATGCCCTTGGACACGAAACATGAGCGTGTCTACCGCGAAAGCCTGGCGCTGAAGCTGCACAATTTCTATACCGGTTGCGAGCGCATATTTTGCCGCATCAGTGAAGAGCTCAACGGTGGGCTACCCAAATCTCATGATTGGCACGTTCGCCTCTTGCGAAAGATGACATTGGAGATCGAAGGCATACGACCGGCGGTTCTCTCAAGAGAAACCGCATCCATACTGGATGAATACCGCTCGTTTCGCCACGTGGTACGCAATATCTACGGTTTCGAGATTAAGATGAGCCGTATGAAGCCTCTGCTCGATTCGTTCGATACCGCTCTTATTGCAGTGCGGAAGGACCTTTCGTCGTTTGTTGGCTTTCTTCGAAAGGCCGGCTGAGGGGAAGTACGGAAAGGCTAATAGGCTAAAGCCTGTTAGATTGTCAGGGAAAGGAGCAAGGCTAGTAGACTGCGAGGAAAAGGGTTCCGGCTAACAGCCTAACAGTCTTCAGCCTAATAGCCTAACCAGACCGCTCTTCCCCCAACATTTCTCTGTGTCCTCTGCGCCCTCTGTGGCTATTTTTCTTGGTAGCCAAAACGATGACTCCAATTTGTTTTCTGGGGTCGCTTCGCTGGTAGCGGCCGGCCCCGGGAGTGCGTTGCTCCGCCGCCTCTTTGCCAGTGGCGGCCGGCGCACCGAAGGCCATCTGGTCGCAGGATGTCGATAAGCAGCACCACCTTTTTGGATCCGGACAGGTGCTCAAGGACCAGGCGAAAGAGAACCGCTTTTGTTTCTGCCGGGAACGCTTGAAGCGCGAGCGCAAAAAGCATGAGGTCTGAATGAGCGCCAAAAAAGAGAAAGCATCCTGCACAGAGATCGAACATGCCGCATCAGACGGATTTTCCTTCCCGGCTTGATAATTGCATCCGATCCAACGTATAATCAGTGTACAACCTATCAGAACAGGGATCAGAGCATATGCACGCAATCGAATTTGAAGCAGACGCAAGAGATCGAATCATAGAAATACCAGAACAATACAAGGAATTTTCGAACAAGCATCTGAAAATTGTTCTGATGATCGATGAACCGCAGCCCGGTGAGTCACGCAAACCGGGAAGCGCCAAGGAGAGAGTGAGGATTTCTGATGACTTTGAAAACCCTTTGCCCTGGGAAGAGGTAAAGGATTTCTATGGCGAATAGGTTCCTGCTCGATACGCATGTCTTCATCTGGTGGATCATCGATAATCCCCGGCTGCCGGAAAAGGTGCGCACGATAATGAGATCCCGAGAAAACGAACTCTATCTGAGCGCAGCCAGCAGCTGGGAACTCATCATCAAAGCTCAGTTGGGCAAAATACAGCTTCCTGAAGATGCAGAAAGCTTCATCTTGAACGAGCTACGTCAGAATGCAATCCAACCACTTCCAATTAGCATTCACCATACCCTCAGAGCGGCAGCCCTGTCACCTCACCACAAGGACCCTTTTGATCGTATGTTGGTCGGCCAGGCCCTTTGCGATAATCTGACAATCCTGTCAGGGGATCATATGCTACAGAAGTATGAGGCGCAAGTATTCTGGTCATAATATGCTGCAGATCGAAAACCAGATGGAGCTGTCGATCCTTAGAAGAATCGGCGACAGCAAATGGAACGATCTTGTGGGGTATTGCAGGGAGCTTGGCATCGGAATAAGGCCGGGAAAGAAGGAAAGTCATATCGGCGTGTGAAGAACTGCTGGTAGAAAACGAAAAAGTACTCAGCGCACTTATTCGCTCGATGCGGGGGAGGAGATAGGCAAATAGGCTATTAGGCTGAAGGCTGTTAGACTGTGAGGGAAAGAGTTCCTGCCAGCGCCTAACAGCCTAACAGCCTTCAGCCTATCCACCTACCATGAGACTGACCGAACAGGAACACACCGCCATCCTCGAAGTCGTTCATCGCTTCGATCCCGATGCCGAGATCTATCTTTTCGGTTCGCGAACCGACGATGCGCGGCGTGGTGGCGATATCGATCTGCTGATCATGTCGAATAAGCTCCGCATCGACATCCGCGTCGAGCTGCAGAAAAGGCTTGGGGAACAGAAGTTCGATATCGTAATCGCAAAGGACCTTTCCAAACCCTTTACCCGGGTTGCCCGTGCCCAGGCTGTTCGCTTATGAGCAACCAATCTGAGTATATCGCACTCCTGCAGGAAACTGTGAAGGAACTGAAGCAAGCGCGTCACTGGCTGCAAAGGTCCGTTGACAAGTGCCGGGATATCGATATTGCCAGTAGGCTCAGCGAGGACCAGTATGATGATCTCGAAGCGTACATGAGCCGCTTTGTCCGGGCAAACGATCTGCTTATCCAGAAGGTGTTTCGAGCGATCGATGCCGTCGAGCTTGAGCGCCCGGGAACGCTGATCGACGCGGTGAATCGCGCCCACAAGCGAGCGTTGATTCCGGGTGTCGATGACATACGGAGGTTGCGTGAAACCCGCAATGAAATCGCGCACGAGTATGTGACCGAGGACCTGACCGACCTCCTCGACCGCGTTCGCGGCTACACGCCGATGCTGATCAGCATAATAGATCAGACAATCGCGTATTGCGGCAAGTATGTGGGGGAGTAGACAGGCTGTCAGACTGAAGGCTTTTAGCCCGTTAGGAAAAGGGTTCCTGCTAAAAGCCTAAATGCCTTTCGCCTAAAACAGTTGTCATAAAATCATCGCTTCACGAATAACCGCTTTCATGCTACCCACCCACGAATCATCAACCGTCGAGTTCAAGCGCTCCTTTGACAGGGAAGCTATCGAATCGCTCTGTGCGTTTGCCAATGCCCAGGGCGGGTCGGTATATATCGGCATCGACGATGCCGGAGGGGTGGTCGGTACAACCGTTGGAAAAGAGACCGCATCGCAGTGGATCAACCAGATCAAACTCTCGACCGCGCCGTCACTGTTTCCCGATATCGAGCAGATCTCGATTGGCGCCGATATCGTTGCGCGTATCACTGTTCAGGAGTATCCGCTCAAACCAGTGTCCTGCAAAGGACGGTATTATTTGCGGGTTGATACGGCCAATCACGTATTAGCGGCCGAAGCCATATCGAACCTGCACCTGGCCAGTGTCAATAGCAGTTGGGACTGGCATATCGACCCGTATCACTCGATAAAAGACATCGACATCGAACTGGTCGCCCGATTCCTTGAGCGGGTAAATGCCTATCGGGATGTTCCGGTTTCCGATGGCCCCATGGAAGTGCTGAGGAAGTCGGAGCTGGTCCGCGATGACGAACGCATCAGCCTTGCCTGCTTTCTTCTGTTCTCTTCCATGGACTCATCGCTACGAACAATCGAGCTGGGACATTTTCAAACCGAAACGATCGTCAAGGATTCCCTCCGCTTGAAATGTGATCTGTTCAGCCAGGTCGATGAGACAATTGCTTTTGTGCGCAAGCATATCGATAAGCGGATCGAAATTACCGGTAAGCCACAGCGAGAGGAAATCTGGGACGTTCCGCTCGATGCGGTTCGCGAAGCCGTAACGAATGCAATCGTCCACCGAGACTATACCCAAAGCGCCGATACGGTGATCAAAATATTCCCCGATCGTATACAAATTTTCAATCCTGGTACACTCTCCCCCGACCTTTCAATAGAAAAACTGCTCTCCAATGAGTATCCGTCACGCCCTCGTAACAAGAAAATCGCCGACCTGTTCAAAGATGCCGGGCTGATCGAAAAGTATGGCTCCGGCATAAGACGGATTCTACAGGCATGCAGTGAAGCGGGACTGCCGGCGCCGGTTTTTGAAGAAGTCGCTCAAGGCTTCCAGGTTACCTTGTTCAGATTCACACGCGACGTTGTGGATAGTGTCCCTGATAGTGTCCCTGATAGTGTCCCTGATAG
>WJJU01000253.1 GCA_014729595.1 Chitinivibrionales bacterium | reverse complement strand
TATTTCCGATTCATCGATCGGCTCCTCTCCCGGACCGGGGGGAAGCTCGCTTTCATCGACAACGACCGCTGATTGCGGAAACGGCCAAAAGGCTTTGTGCAAAGGATCGATCTTGTAGACGCGAAGGTCGAAGCTTTCGACACCTTGAATCGCGAGCGGGATGTGCTGAGGCCCATATTGCTCGAGAAGTCCAAATGATTCAGGCCACCGAATGTATTCCCGCCGAGCGCGGGCAAAAACATAGAACGATGAAGGTTTTGTCATGTTGAGTTTTCGACCGACGGCATCCTGAATAGGCGTTGGACTCAACATAACCTTATAGAGCCTGTCGGGATCGACCTTGAGCGTTACTAATATATTTTTGCCGGAAATACGGTAGTCGACGGCCCGAGGCGTCGGTGAGAAAGAAACGAGGTTCTTGAATTCCGTAATCGAAACATTTCCCAATTTCGAGGTGAAGGCAACGGTTATTCGCCGGTCCCTTCCCAACTCCAACGCATTGTCTATGGAATAGGAGCTTCCGTCGTCGGCAATCGAGAACATGGATTCCCCGATTCCCGCCCCGGCCGGTTTGAAGACCCGCTTTGTTGAAAAACTATAAACTCGAGCCCCATGCTCCAAACCTTTCGCATCGGATAACTTCAGATGTGTTCGAACCATGTACCCGAGCGCAATGGGATTGGTAAAGGTGAATGAATACGTGACAGCCCCGGAATCGCTCTCCTCACTTGCCTTCACCGAATAATCAACAGCGGTATAGAAGGTACTCGTGCTTCTATCGATCCCCGGCAACGGCGTCAGCTCAAACGATACCAATTTCTTCAATTTCTCGATCGGAACGGAATACCCGAAGGTCATGTACACCATTCGAACTTCATCAAGATCGGTTGCTTTGTTGCGTGGGGTTATGGATGTGGGCGGCGTGAGGAGGGTAAAAAGCTTTTTCGACTCGCCTTCGGCCGTGACCGTAAATTGCTTTGTCGGCGGCCAGGGAATGGTTGGCCTGAACTCCAGCGTCTTGGTGTCGATCCAGATGTATTCCCCCGGATGGCGGGGCTCAATTTTCATATAGCCCGAGGGAGAATCTTCAACGGCAACTGCGGTGTCAACCTGGTTCTTTTTGAAGAAAACGGTGACCGGATCATACTCCCGCAAAAACGTTTGGGGCAAAATCGCCACTTTACCGTCAACGTTACGATCAACACCGGCCCTGTCCGCCGGCCGGTATGTATAGGGATCGGCATGTGCGGTACCGACGCTCATTGCAAGAACACATATCAGGTGGCAAACCGTACGTTTTTTCATAAGCGTATGCTTTCTATTTGTCTTAAGCGGATGGGCCGTGAGGTTAGGCTATGTGATTGTTACGGAAAAGTGTTTATAAATCCCCGTGATTGCTCCAGACGGGTTATAAGGTATACCTCGTTGTTAACGATCTCACCCAAATCCTCTCCGGCACGGAAAGGCTTTAGGCGAATGACCGGGATAATTCACGCATATAGCTTCCCAAGTAGTATGCTATCCATCTTCTTTGTACCGCAAGAGCCGCTTTCAAAATGCGCTGCTACTTATACCAACCGCGACGACCTGTCGGTTTCGTTGCGCCTCCTCACCATATCACCGCGAATATCGCTCGTCTCCCGCTTCGCCGCATCACATCCCGGCCTTCGCACTCGGTTTTCCCTGACAAAGCTCATTCTGAATGCAACTCTAAGTATTTCCGTTGCACCGCCGCCGGCGGCGTATCCGGCGGCGGTTTCCGACCAAATAAGCGAATCACACACGCCGCCGCTTTCTGATGATCCGGGATGGAAACACTTACGTAGTAAGTTCCTTTTTTCAGTTTCGAAAACACCTGCTTACCCGAGGCCGTCGTGTTAAGATTTTCGTCGAGCACGGCAACATCGAAAACTTCATGCTTCGATTCGATACCGATACCGATTCGACTATCCCGCACTAGTTGGAATTTCATGTATCGAGTGCCCCCCGAGGCCAACTGAAGGGGAACATCGACACCCTCTTCCATCTCTTGAATCGCCCCCAGAGAAACGGCTACCGTGCCGTTTCCGCTATGTGAGCGCCTGAAGCCGACGGTGTATTCGTTTGTCTCGAGCGGTACCGTACCCGTAATACCGTACGGATTGTTCATTGTGCATACCACTTTTTGGCCGCGCGCAACCACACACGCCGAAATGTCGTTCGATTTAATCGTCAACTGCAGAGGAGTTGCCGGACGGATTGAGACCCATGTGACCGGCTTTTTTAAAGTGATGATCCGGGAGCCGGTAATTTTCATATCGCCTCTTGAGCGAATTTCGCCTCCCCACAGGCATCGATCGACGCCGGCGGTACAAGCAAGTACCGTATGATCGCCGGGAGTGTAAGAGAGACTGAAAAAACCGTTAAGGCCGGCTTTGTGCAAGTGTATTCGCCGACCGCTGGATATCCGCACCCTCATCCCGTCTCTGCGCCACCATGTTATTCCCGCGAGGCTCCGAGAAAGGTTGATCGATACCGCGGTGCCGGCTCCCCATGAATTAAAAAGCGGAATCCGCTTTCGACCATACCCCGTCGCCGCAAAAGAAATCCGAAAGGACTCTCCCGCCAAGGTGTCGTGCGCGGGCGTCATGTCTTCATCGTAAAGCAAGCAATCAACCGAAAAGATCCCGTCATGCTTCCCCTTTATCAGGTAGAGGGTTCCTTTTTGTGCACGCAGGCTATGCAACGTATAATTATCCCCGGAGCACAGTACGCGTTTGCCTCCGGCATTGTCTTGCAGCACCGCATAGCCGTTTTGAGGAACGCCAACCTCGACCTGGGCGTGATGACGGAAATTGAGCGTATAGGCGCGAGACGTATTCGAAAGCGCTTTCCATTGCGTATGACCGGCGCTCAAAGGAATCGTTTCGGTTATCTTGTACGCATTACCGGTAACAACGACGGTTGGCTCGCGATCGTTTGCCGTCGAATCGGCATTCCACATTACAAGGGTATTCGTTTCTCCCGGGGGTACGGCAACCACGGAGTGCTTTTTCGCCGTCACAGCGCCGCACTGAACCGGAATCTCGTTCGGATAAAGATCGGCCGCATTCTCTGTGGACAAAATGCCGGTCATCGGGAACCCCGCTCTCATTTCCGTCGTCACTATACATACCGATGTTCGGTCGGCGGTTACTTTGAGGGTAGCCGGGTCGGCGCCGATGCTGAACGTCTTCTTTGAAGACAAGTAAACATCGGATGCACGAAGCTCCTTGGTCGGGCCATGGGCGAATCCGCACTCCAACCACATCGTTCTACGAAGGCTTTGTACGGCGGACGATTCAACCCGTGTGAACCCGCTATCGACACCGGCCGATATTTTGGCGTGAGAAAGAGCTTTTTTGCTTTGGAGCGCGAATGTATTGATTGAATCGTCTCCCATGTCAACGAGGAACCATACCGGGTTCGCGGGTGTACCCTCCGTCTCCGTATAAGAAGGGGCAATTCCCGCCTTTAGTTCATTGAACATAACGCTGTCGGCGCGTGACAAGCTGACACTCAGCTCGATATGTTCGTTAATATGATCTACCGACCAAACATGTAAGCGGTAATCCGCATTGGGCCGTACCGGCGACGAGAGTGAAAAATCGACCCCTTCCTCGATTTGTATCATGGAATGCCCGGTATCACCTACCCGCTCCAGAAATGCTCCGGTTTTCGATCGACCGTTCACAAAGGCGTATATGACATTGTTCGAACCGGTCCGAATAGGTATCGAATGCATTTTGCCCCCTAAATCAAGGGAAAGTCCTCTCCCTGAAGACCAATCGTCATGGAGCGTGTCGCTCAGGGCATTCATGCAAACGGTGGTAGTTCTGGTTTGCGCCGTCACGCGGGGTGAAACGGCGAGGGTGTAGAACCCTTCGGGCAGCAAGCGAGATATTGTAAAATTCCAATCCATGGTGTTGTCGTCGTTGTAGGCTATGACTTTCCCGCCGCTGTCGGTCAATGTCCCATCGACATCGAGCATACCCTCACTGTAAATTTCCACCACGGAATGCTTGCCGACGGCAACCGGGATCCGCCGCTTTCCTTTCGGCCGGAGGGTGTACGAAAGCCCCGACACCAACGTATTGGTCGAAATGTGTAATTGATATTCGGCAAGGTTTTGCTTTGAATCCGCCGTTACAAGGATGGTGTAGTTTCCTCGCGGCAAAAAGACCTTTTGGGTTCCGGTATGGACTGTGGTATCGTTAGAATCGGCGTGAATAAGTCCGGCGGTGAAACGATCCGTTACCGAAAGCGTGTATTCCATAGACGCGGGAGCAAAAAAGCGAAAAACGACCGGCTTTCGTTGCCGAGCATGCGGGTCTTCGTTCCAGATCGCAACGGCCGGTTTGTTCAGGGTAAGCGTATGCGGTCCGAAGCCCTCGTATTCCTTCTCGCCTTTTTGTTCGAAGCAGCGGGCGACCCTTACGCGTGTTCGCTTATCGGGAAGCGATATGAGTGTATAATCACCCGGCTCGAGATAAACGGAAAAGTTACCTTGTGTCCCTGGAGTAACCAACGGCCATCCCTCGCGGTCATCCAAACGAGTGCCGAAATAACCATCCTGACTATACGACGTTATTTTGTAGGTGCCGGTGTGTTCAACGGGTATGGTGTATGCGATACCCTCACCCGCAGGAACTCTGAAACGCTTTTCTCTGCCCATGGTAATGATGCCGCCGGCGACAAGCTCTCTTTTGTTTAGCTGAACGCCGGCATGTCCCGCGCTCTTTCCTTTTGTTTCGATAACGGCCTGATACCCGCCGGGTAACAAATAGGCCGATATGAGTGCGTTCCTACCGATTCCATTCGCATCCGCGTGGAACAGATTGGTCGTAAAGCGGTCTCGCAATGTCAGCGCGGTGTGGAGCCGTCCCGTTGTGGTGATATTGAAGGTACCCGCTTCCTTGACAACAACATCAAAGACTTTCGCGTCGCCGCGGGACAGATCGAAGTAAATGGATTCATTCTCGGTCACTTGCGGAAAAATCGGTAACGGAGATTCGGTTTTTATCGGAAACGGACGGGACTTCGATTCGGGATACCGCGCCGTAGGG